>JBGSOH010000536.1:0-1639 GCA_041739205.1 Saprospiraceae bacterium | reverse complement strand
TTCAAAACAACCTGCTTCATTTTTAGGAAGATTACCATCAAAATTACCATTTGAAGTGAGTTGAGACTGGAAAAAACATCCTGACTTATCTTTAAAGATAGGTGCTTCATCATCACAAATGATGGCACATCCATTTTGATTTACTACTATGATTCTTTTGTCTTTATATACTGCTTGAAACTCATAGGTAAAATGTCCAATGTGTTTAGAATGTGGTGTTTGCTCAAAATACCGCAAACCATCCCAACCAGAATTTGTAATTTGATTGTAATTCATCTGATACTTACCCCATAGCAGTCTTTTTACATTCAAAGTATCAAATCCCCAAACCCTAAAATAAAATACATCAATGTCTTCATGAGAGATGATGGGATAGAAATAATCGTTGACACCGTCTTTATTAGGGGTAAATACATTGGGCACAGCTACCCATTGGTCATCTATTTGAAACCTTGTAGTATCGGTGATACCACAACAAGGTTCGTATATTTCAGATTTAATAGAAGTATCAGGTACTTCTTGTGCCTCACATCCTGATATGATTACGAGCATAATGCTGAGTGATAAAAAAATCCAACATGTTTTCATTTCTATTTATTTTAAAGTGATTGGTTATTAATACGATTAAAACGTTGTTCCTATGATTATTTTTGTGTTACCAGTGATTATGATATCTCCATAGTTCATTACAGAACTACCATTACCTTCTACTAAGTCGGCATCTTCTATGGTGATATTATCTAAGGTTAAATGGCTACGGTTTATAATACTTCTACCATGTTTTCCAGTCTCTAGACTACCTGCTAATCTCAGATGACTAAGGTAGGTATTACCAGTCACAATATTAAATATTGGACCTAGGTTATTTGCATTTACATTAACTATAGAACTATTGGTCTGAGTGATAAAGATGCTTTTATTGACAGGAATCTCCCCTGTGCTAAGATTGATATATTGACCTATGACGGCAGGTGCAAATTTGATAGTATCACCATCTGCGGCACATTGGATAGCCCTGCGTAGCGAGCCAGGTCCATCATCTAGTAGAGTTGTCACTAAGAGTGAGCAATTAGGATCACAATCATTGCCCCTATATATTCTATTACCAGCTGCATCGTAGGTTATGACTAGCGGACATTGCCCCATAACCAATGTGGCATTGATCAGCATTACTATCATTAGTATTTTATTTTTGTACATAAGGCTATTCATTTAATATTTTTTACTTTATTCCATTCACAAATCGAAAGGCTTCGATTACTTGTTCTAATTTTGGATCATCTTGGCTTTTTATATCATAAATAGAAGTTAATTTGTATTTTTCTATGATGTCTTCAAATAGTCCTTCAGATAAATATTCACCTCTTGCACTTTTGTTGGCACTAAATTGTTTAGGTACAATTATGTCAGTGTCAATGAAAACTATCTTATATTTATTACCTTTTGAATCATACCAATTGTTTCTAGCCTTTACTACCTCAGTCGTTAACGCCATTGTCAATCCCATACCTTGACTTGAAGTTTGTAACGCTTTTGGAGAGTTTGTATCTACAAAAACCAAACAATATTTTCCTTCTATATCAAATTTTGCAAATGAATACCAAGTGTTAATATCAGAAGCGTATCCAAGGTTTAAATA
>JBGSOH010000521.1:0-2814 GCA_041739205.1 Saprospiraceae bacterium | reverse complement strand
ATTGCAAAATCAATATGCTCCAGAATTAATGAATAGATTTTTTGATACCATTTCGATTCAGAAAGGTGTGGCCAAAGTGTTGTTAGAAATGACAGCCGCAGCGTTGAGTATTTTGTTTGGATTGATATTGTTATCATTTTACCATCCATTTTTTATTATATTTAGTGTTTTGATTATAGTTTTGGGTGTTATCATTGGTAGTTATATTTTTCAGAGAGGACTAAAATCTAGCATTGTAGAATCAAAATATAAGTACAAAGTGGCTTTTTGGTTAGAAGAGGTAGCTCGTACTAATACTACTTTCAGATTGTCATGTGACACTTCTTTACCCGTACGAAAGACAGACATATTGGTAGAAAAATATCTTGATGCTAGAGAAAGCCATTTTAAAATTTTGCTAAGACAATATTATTTATTTATATTCTTTAAAATACTAATTGCTGCGGGATTTTTAATCTTGGGTGGTATTCTTGTCTTTAATCAACAGATGAATATTGGTCAGTTCGTAGCTGCAGAGATCGTGATTTTATTGCTCATTTCTTCGACTGAGAAGCTATTGCTCACCCTTGAAGTAGTGTATGATTTATTAACATCTATCGAGAAAATAGGGCAAGTTACCGACCTAGAATTAGAAAAATCGGAAGGACATACTAGTATTGTCAATGAAGATCAACAAGGTATGTCCGTGAGTATTCATAATCTATATTTTAAATATCCAGATAGTGTGGAGTATAGTCTACAAGATTTCAACCTTGATATCAAATCCAATGAAAAAGTAACATTAACTGGATCTAATGGTAGTGGTAAGGCAACGTTGCTCAAACTGATGACCGCCTTTTTTGAGCCTCAACGTGGTAATATTATTTATGACAACCTTCCTATAAAAAATTATGATGTAACTCAGTTGCGAAGTTTTATCGCAGAATGTATTTCTGAAGACAGAATCTTTGAAGGGACACTTTTAGAAAACCTGACTGTCGGGCGAGACATTAACCAATATAAGATATCGGAAGTCTTAGAAAATATTGGGCTGACCTCATTTATAAATCAATTGCCACAGGGATACAATACAGAAATTGGCCCACAAGGTAAAAGACTACCTGGTAGTGTCACACAAAAGATCATCTTGGCACGTAATCTTTTGAAAGAACCAAGGCTGATGATTGTAGAAGATATTTTTAAGAATATAGAAAAGAAAGAGAAGTTGCAGATTTTTAAATACATATTACAAAAAAATGCCGAACGAACAGTGATTGTTGTCTCAAAAGATCCAGATATTATGCAACTCACAGATAGGATTATCACGCTAGATGATGGAAAAGTAGTCGATACTCAAATTGTAAATAAGAAATAGATATGTTAAATTTATCAGATCAAAGTATCAATCATTTATTTCGAAAAGAAAATTTTGTTTCCTTTAGAAAACTTAAGGATACTTATTCCTACTCGCACGATAGATTAGTCAAAGTGGTGCTCATTTTGGCTATCATTAACATAATGGTATTGTTTATGCCATGGACTCAAAACGTTCGTGCACCAGGTGAGTTGATCGCACTCAATCCTGAGCAACGACCACAAACGATACAATCTGTCATAGCTGGACGTATAGAAAAGTGGTACGTAGTAGAAGGCCAATTTGTCAATAAGGGAGATACAATACTTCGTATATCGGAAGTTAAAGATGATTATTTCGACCCTAATTTGCTGGGTAACACACAGCTTCAATTAGATGCTAAAGAGTTTTCTAGATTGTCCTATGATGAAAAAGTAAAAGCACTCGAAGGCCAAATAAATGCGTTAGAAACTGCTCTGAAATTAAAGATCAGTCAGGCTCAAAATAAGGTACAACAGAACATCCTAAAGGTAACATCTGATAGTATAGACTTACAAGCAGCTAGGGTTAATTTTGATGTGGCCAAAGAGCAATATGAGCGTTTTAAGTCGCTATATGAAGAAGGATTGAGATCATTGACTGATTTAGAAAATAGAAATCTTAAGCTTCAGGAATCTCAAGCGAAGGTTCTTTCCCAAGAGAATAAATGGCTAACTTCAAAAAATGAATTGATCAATAGTAAGATCGAACTGAATAGTATACAAGCAGATTATAAAGACAAAATAGCAAAGGCTAATTCTGATAAATATACTGCACTATCTGGTAAATTTGATACGGAAGCGACCATCAATAAACTCCAAAATCAATACAATAACTATGAAATTAGGAATAGTTTTTACCATATACTTGCACCACAAGATGGCTATGTCACTCAAGCGCAACAAGTAGGTATAGGCGAGACCATCAAAGAAGGTGCGCAAATCGTCAGTATCATGCCAGCTGTATACGACCTTGCTGTACAAATGTATGTGCGACCAATTGACTTACCATTGTTCGAAAAAGGTCAAAAAGTAATGATGCAATTTGATGGATGGCCAGCTATTATTTTTTCTGGGTGGCCTGGCATTTCCTTTGGTACATATGAAGGAGAAGTATTAGCTATAGACAATTTTATCTCCACCAATCAATTGTACAGAGTCCTAGTAAAACCTAAACAAAGTTCCCATCCTTGGCCTGAACAGCTACGGGTCGGTGCAGGTGTACGAACGCTGACATTACTCAAAAATGTGAGTGTATGGTATGAGATATGGAGACAAATAAATGGTTTCCCACCAGATTATTATAAACTGAATACAAAGACCGATGAAGCAGGAAAAGATAAAAAAAAGTAAAATGAAATTCAGAGTTCGCTTTTTGATTTTTGGCATTGGATTATTTTTTTCTTTAACTACATTCTGTCAGACTTCAGCGCCTGTTTTGAC
>JBGSOH010000466.1:0-5611 GCA_041739205.1 Saprospiraceae bacterium | reverse complement strand
GTGCTTACAACAATACAGCTGTTGCAAATGGTACGTCACCTGCCAATCAGTCTATGACAGATGATAGTCAAGATGGAACTGATGTAGATCCCGATAATAACGACGATCCTACGGATAATGACGAGCCAACGAGTATCACCTTTGCAGAAAACCCTAACATTGGAATCAGTAAAGCATTGACAAATGGTCCTCTTAACAAAGGAAATCAAACATATGATCTTGAATTTACAATGATCCTACAAAATACAGGTGACGTACCTTTGTCAAATATTCAAGTCATTGATGATCTTGCACTTACTTTTGCAGCAGCAGAATCATTTACTATAAATAGTGTGACCACGAGTGCTAATCTTACCGTTAATCCACTTTATAACGGAACGACTAATATTCAATTATTATCTGGAAATGACGAGTTAGCATTCAATGAGACTGGAACAATCACTTTGTCTGTAAATCTAAGACCTGGTATCAATATTACGCCTTTTGAAAATGTGGCTATTGTCGATGGTGAGTCTCCTTCAGGCGCACTTGTTACAGACGATTCACAAGATGGTGATGATATTGATCCAGATAATGATAATAATCCTTCCAATAACGGAGATCCTACACCTATTCCTATTCCAGCAGTGGCAGTATTGAAGGATTTAACTTCCAGTGTGCTGTTGCCTAATGGTGATGTGAGATTGACCTTTGATTTATTGGTCAAAAACATAGGAAATGTCACTATGACTGATTTGATATTAGAAGACAATTTATTAATGAGTACAGCATTTTCCAGCACGCCAGATTTTGCGGTTTCATTAACTAATATAAGTGCCAATGTACCGCCATTGGCAAATGCTTCGTACAATGGTGTGACAGACATTAATTTAATAACAGGTAATAGTAACTTGGCGCCTGCTCAAGAATTTAGCATCACTTTGTCATTTGATGTAAACCCAGTTTTGTTTTCACAGTTAAATAATGATTTTAAGAAAAATCAAGCGGTTGTTTTTGGTACACCTAGAGACCAAAACGGTAATGTTTTAATAAATAGATCTACAGCTAGTTTTTATACCCCAAGAGAAGTGTTTGATGCATCCGATGATATCTCAGGATTGGTATTGGGCAATATATTTGACACAAATAATGGTGCCAATGGTGATGGTATTGGGATGAATCCTTATGATAATCCTACACCAATCACCATGCCATCTAGTGTTAAAGTACTCAAAGCTATTTCAGTTACAAATCCACCAGTACAGTTACTGAATGGAAATTATAGGGTTACTTATGATTTTGATATCATCAATAATGGTGGCCAAGTATTACAAAGTATTCAACTCGAAGATGACATTGCTGCTCAATATGGTTGTGCATTTGTTGGAAATGCTTCTGTTCCTTTGGTTTCTTTGATCAATAATAGCAATCTTTCCGTCATACCTACAGTGAATAATTCATTTGCTGGTGGTGGTAGCGAGATTAATATGCTGCTCGGTGATGGTAATCTCTATCCTGGTGATACGATTCAGTTGACCACATCTTTAGAGATCGATCCTTCATGCATTAATCCTGCATCGCCACTAGAGAATCAAGCAACTGTATTTGCTATAGATGAGACAGAATCTTCGGTTGATGACCTTTCTGATGATGTCACAGATATGAATGATGATGGTTTGACAGATTATCCTGGATTGGGCGTAGATGATCCTACACCTTTAGAAATACCTAGCATTAATGTTGTAAAATCATTGACAAATATTCGAAATGCAAATAGCAATATTCCTGGCAATAAGGATGTCACGTATCGATTTACCATTCAGAATACTGGAAATACTAACCTAGTTGGTATTGATTTGATAGACCAAATTCAAAATCAATTAGCACCTGTATGGGTAGGTATTACTACGACGCCTACACTTGTTTTATCAACAGCTAGTGTGACTCCGATCTTGAATCCTAATTTTAATGGTGGTAGCCAGGCTAATATGTTTAACGGCACAACGGGTAACATTCATCCTGGTCAATTCGTGACAGTACAATTGACCATAGAAATTGATCCAAATAAAGACAATACATACCCATTACTTACCAATCAAGCGACAACAAATGGAGACGCGATCTTGAATAATGGTATGCAAACCACAGTTACAGATGCTTCAGATGATGGTATCAATCCTAAAGGTATTAATCCGAATTACTTAGGGGATACAGGTACAAGCAATGACCCGACACCACTAATCGTTCCAGCAATTTCTACTGTTAAAAATGTCGTTTCTTACCAAAACGCCTTGAGCGGTATAGAAGGACATTATGATGTAGTGATGAATATTTCAGTGAAAAATATTGGTAATGTGCATTTGACAAATATCAGGCTGCTAGATACGATAGAACTTACGAAATATGTAGGCCCTTATTTTGTGGGTTTGGCTCCAACTACTAGTCCTAATATTATTAATGCTAACCTGACCCAAAATCCTGCCATAAACAATGCATTTAATGGTCGTTTGGCTAATTCTAATGTATTTGATGGTAACAGCGGTTTGATGGCGCCAGGTCAAGCATTTACAGTACAATTGAGATTAGAATTGGACGCTACTTTATCAGGTTTGCCAGATTCATTGTGGAATAGGGTGAGTGCGTATGGGGATGCAGCTAAGAGTGATGGCAGCTTATATTATTTAGTTTCTGATGGAGATCCTATCACTACATCAGATGATTCGGATGCAGGATCTGACCATGAAAGTACCAATCCAAATCAACCAGAAGATTTAGGAACAAGCAACGATAAAACACTTATAGAAGTGTTGGGTGAAATTGGCGATTTTGTTTGGAATGATTTAGATGGAGATGGTATTCAAGATTTGGGTGAACTAGGCCTTGCGAATGTAGTTGTTGAGTTATATGACTGTAATGACCAATTTATAAGATCTGTCACCACAGATGGAAACGGTGCTTTCGCTTTGTCAAATGTACTTAAAGGTCAGTATAAGTTGAAATTTGACTTCAGTAGTCTAGGTAATGGATTTGCATTTACGCTTCCTAATGTGGGAAATGATGCACTAAACTCTGACGCAAATGCAGACGGTTTTACAAACTGTTTTACACTCAATGCAGGCGAAAGATCTGATGATATAGATGCAGGTTTAGTTCAATTATCAAGTATTGGTAAATTTGTTTGGGATGACTTAAATGGTGACGGTTTGCAATCACCATCTGAACCAGGTATCTCAGGAGTGACTGTAAAAATATTTTTGACTGATGGTACTTTGGTAGACTCTACCGTCACTAGTAGCAATGGACAATATGCGTTTAATGGATTATATCCAGGCAACTATTATCTTACATTTACAACACCAGAAGGTTATAGCTTCACGTTTGCTAATTCAGGGTCAAATGATTCAGTCGATAGTGACGTGAATGGCGCTAATGGCGTCGGTACGACATCTGTATTTACATTATTGCCTGGTGTAACAAATAACACCCTAAACGCTGGAATGTACCGTTGTATTCCGATCGGTGATTTAGTTTGGTACGATTTGAATAGAAACGATGTATGGGATAGTAACGAAAATGGTATCAATGGATTGCCAGTCAACCTTTGGAGAAATGTCGGAGGCACTTGGATTATTTGGGATACTAAATATACAGGATTTAAGCCAAACTCTCCTTCTTCGGATGGTTACTTTAACTTCTGCGCTCCTCCGGGTCAGTATTATATTGAAGTTATCATTCCACAATTAGGATTAGTAAGAGCGAGACCTAATATTAGCAATAATGAAGAGATAGATAGTGATCTTACCAATGCGTTTGGTCCTGGTACTTCAGCGTCATTCACCGTTACTTCTGGCCAACAAAAAAATGATCTTGGCGCGGGATATTATCCAATGGCTATAGCAGGAAATCTAGTATGGCAGGATGATAATCAGAATGGTTTACAAGATGAAGAAGAGCCAAAAGTAGCTGGTGTAAAAGTACAAGCCTACGATGCAAATACTCATCTAGTTGTGGCAGAAGCTATCACAGATGAAGAAGGTAAGTACACTTTGGATTATTTAGAGAGAGCAGATATTTATATCAAATTTGATGTACCATCAGGATTTAGTCCAACGATTGCTAGAGTAGCTGATGACTTGATGGATAGTGATGTAGACCACAGCTTTGGTCCTAATACTACGAGAATGTTTGCGATGGAGTCAGGTATGGTTAATGAAAACATAGATCTTGGTATTGCATTCGGTGTATTGCCAGTAGAATGGTTGGATGTGAATGCAAGTCAAGTTAATAATACCCATATAGTTTCTTGGCGAACAGCAAAAGAAGTCAATGTGGCTTATTATGTAGTAGAACGAAGATTTGCAAATGAAACTGTCTTTACGGAAATACCTGGAAGGGTCGCGATAAATGGCAATACAAATGCTATCCAAGCTTACAGCCTGATCGATCAAGATGTAGCTCCTTCAGGTGTTTATATCTACAGAGTAAAACAAGTGGATTTTGATGGTAAATATACATATAGCAAATTAGTAAGTGTACAGCATGAAGGTGAAGATATCATTACATTGTATCCAAACCCAGCCAAAGGTGAAGCCAATCTTGAAATTTCTTTGTCTACAGATGGAGATGTAAGTGTTGAAATATTTGATAATACTTCTAAATTAGTGAAGGTTGTCGCTACAGAACAGCAACAATTACAAGGAGTGAAGTCATATCCATTAAACTTACAAGATATGTCTGCTGGTATTTACAATCTTAAGATTTCAATCAATGGAGTGGTTACACAAAAGAAGTTGATAAAGATAGAATAATGGTTAGTTTTATGGCGAAGTTTTGTAGCTAGATTTTAATAAATTGCTTTAAAAAAGTGTAGCTAAATAACCATATTAATATAAAATAAGAAAGCGTGAAGTTGTGTAATTTGATTTACAAATTTCACGCTTTCTTTTTTAGGCAAAAAGTGATAAGAATTCCTATTCTTTTACTTCACCTTTAATGTGCAAGGTGACTGGTTCGCCTGCGTTGGATGTGATGGTGACTGTTTTGTTGATTAACCCAATTCGTTTTGTATCATACCTTACTTCTATTTCAGCTGTTGCACCCGGGGCAATCGCTTCTTGTGGGTAAGTCGGCACTGTGCAGCCACAACTACCTTTGGCACTAGTGATCAATAATGGTTCATTGCCAGTGTTTTTGAATGTAAATTTACGAAGTGGATCAGCGCCTTTTTGAATGATGCCATAGTCAATGGTTAAAACGTCAAAAAACATTTTAGGTCCAATTTCAGTTGGCTCCGGTTTAGAAGGTTGCGCATTAAAGACGAAAGGAACGATCAATAGAAGAACAAAAATCATTACATTTTTCATGATTGTAAAAGATTAAAAAGTGATTGAAAAAATATCAATACAAAAGTATGACTGATACAATGACCTGTCTGTTAATGATCGTATTTGCTGTTGTTATTCACCTGTTAATCTCTATCGGAATTGTAAGATTGTTGTTAATTAGAGATTAAACCTTTATTTAATCACTGCATTTATTTTTTCCCAAAGTTCATTGTCGAATCCTGAGAGCGCAAAACTTGGATTTAGAGGTTCTGATGCATTACCCATTCTGATGATGACCATATTTTTAC
>JBGSOH010000465.1:0-13491 GCA_041739205.1 Saprospiraceae bacterium | reverse complement strand
CAAAATAACTCTGCTGTACCACATAGTGCAACAGATACTAAAGTATATTAATCAAGAAATCATTTTGTTAACCTACCCGCCCAAGAGTACTATTTTATGCAAAATTTAAAAAATAGCACTTTTCAGAGGGGACTCAAAGTTGTTTTTGTTAATATTTTGTTTTGCTTAATGTTATGAAAACTTCTGAAAAGTTCATTTGATAGAACTTTTCAGAAGTGCGTTTTATTATCTTAAAAATATCTATTCCTTTTCTGCATCAGCTGAAGGCCAATATATAGAAGCAATCACGGACAGTACTAATACGCCACCAATTACCATCAATGAGTACACAGAATCGATATGAAAGAAAGGAGAAATGATCATTTTTATACCAATAAAGGAAAGTATAAAAGCCAGGCCATAGGATAGTTTGCTAAATAAATGTATAAAATTATCCAGCAAGAAAAATAAAGCTCTCAATCCTAAAATGGCAAATATATTGGATGTGTACAATATGAAAGGATCGTTTGAAATAGCAAAAATAGCTGGAATAGAGTCCACTGCAAATAGCAAATCAGTAAATTCAATAACTGCTACTACGACTAATAATGGAGTGGCCATTTTTACGCCATTTTCCATGGTAAAAAACTTATCACCATGATATTTATCCGTCACATTAAAGAACTTTCTAATTAATTTTGCACCTCTAGTATCATTGTAATCTTCATCGTCATCCTCGTCGCCCGCTGACCAAGATTTTATACCAGCATATACTAGAAACAAACCGAAAAGAGTCATGATAATATTTACGTGAGGAATAGAAGAATTGACTATCTCCGGGTATATTTTATGTGTATTAATAATCCCAAACAAAATAATTGAAAAGAGAAAACTTATAGAACTAATTAATTTATCTTTTTTAAATAATACTAATGCACTAATAAATGAAATTAGACAGATAATATTCATAACTATATATGAAACATCACTAAAATTGCCCTTTAACATTTCATCAATGTAAGTTAAATTTATTAATGCTGCGCCTGAAAATATAAATATAGCTCTCAAAACCAAGGCTCCTATAATACCCCAAAACAAAACTTTGTGCTTATTCTCATTATGGACATCAAAAAATTTGAACACCAAAATAAAAACAAATAAGTTATCTACAGAAAGGGCTTTTTCGATCCAATATGCTGACTGAAATTCAAAAAACTTTGCAGAACCTGCAAGATTATACACTAAACCGCTAAATACCATAGCCAAAGAAATCCAAACTGCGGACCAAATGATGGCTTCTTTATTGGAAATAGAATGGCTTTTTTTATTAAAAACACCTAAGTCGAGAATTAACATGATTAAGACTGCTACAGCAAAAGTGACAATAAGCCACGGATGTTCAGAAAAAATAGGATGATCGTTCATTTATTTGATTAATTTAAAAATACGTTTTATTGATTTGCTAATGTTACTAAAACTACTCTTCCGCCTTCTTCTTTAGATAAGAGTAATTGTTTGCCGTGTGTAAGTTCGACCATTGACCCTATTGGAATATCGACATTATCTGTTTTATCTACGAGTGAAGTTAGTTTTTGATTAACTAAGACCCACTTATTATTATGAAATGTAAAATAACCCACAGGAACTTTCTGCTCGTCGGTGAGTTTTTCGTTTCGGGCTATGTTTCTATTGACATGCCATTGAAACAAATATTGGTTATGGTATACCATCAATCTATGATTTTCAGGCTTCCACACTGTTGGTTTAAATTGGTAATAAAGATCCAAAACTGGCAGCGTCCCTTGATGTTTTGTACCGCAAAAAGGACATTTTGGTGTATTTGTGTTATCAAAAACATACCATTTTTGCTCGCAAGCTGTATTACTACAAGGTTGCATTAGATCAGTCGTCTTTAGCAATGCTTGTTCCCAAAGATCGGCTGTAGGTCTTTCTGATGGCTGATGTAATCCCTTGATAAATGCATTATCAAACATTTCTTTCAAATATGGACCCGTGATCGTATAAGGAAGTTTGTCAATATCTGCCCAATACTGATCCCATTTTGATACTTGATTTAACTTAGGGCGATTAGATTTATCAGTTGGATGCTCTATAAAAAGGGCTTTTTCGCCCATACTGAGCAGATCGTCCTTTTCTGTATCTAGATCATGTACTTTCCCACCTTTTAGTGGATGTCTATGCAATAAGTACATATAAACTAAACAGGCAAAAGAGTGGAGATCCGTGAGTCGATTAGGCAGTTTTCTATTTGGGTCTGTTTTGCTCAGATGCTTTGTAGCTAGCACTTCTGGCGCTATAAAATCAGCTGTCCCTATGACTTATGCTGCAAATACGCCAGGCACTACTAGTCCATCTAGATCAATCATACAAGCTGATTTGGTCACAGGGTCTACTAAGACGTTATTGTAAGAAAGGTCGGAGTGGGAAAGCCCCATTTGATGCATTTTTTTTACACCACGAGCTAGATTGACACATATCTGAAAATAACTCAACCAATTGCCAAGTTCTGATGCATCCAAACTTAAAGGAAACTGTTTGTTCCTAAATTTACCTGCTGCAAACCATTTTCCATTTTTTTCTTCTCCTTTTATAAGGTCACTCGAACTGTATCCCTTTGCAAAGAAGAACTTACTGTTGTATATAGGTACGATGATGCCTATTTTGCCATTTTGTTCTATGACATCTGTCGGCCACCTAAATATTTCATTCAAATAATAATCTCCTGCTTCTTTTTCCTGAATTTGCTTCAGGTATTTGTCAGTGATTTTTATAAGCCTTTCTTTCTGATTAAAATCTTGTTTATCTCTAAAAATTGCTACCACATATTTTCTATCAGGAGAAAAATATACATCCTTGACACCTCCTTTTTTGGGTTCTCCTTGTACATATTGGTACGTGGCATTTCCTATGATTGATTTTACGGTAACTATATTTGACATAATCAATTATTTAATAAATGATTGCTAATGTTCTGTCATCATGGTTGCCTGAGCTCCAGAAATCTAGCCATGTGGATAATTGTTGTCCAATATTTTCATTTTCCGGACTGAAGTCCACGACTGTATTTTCTTCATTTGCTCCTTGTAAATCAGCGATAAACTCTTTCCATTTTTCTATACGCTCAAGATTAGCTTCTACAATGAACTTTGGATCATATATGCCATCTGTCATTAACATTAAGTAAGAAAAATCATCTACCAACTTAAACCTAAACCTACTGACAAACTTATCACTACTGAATATTTCTGGCATTGTTACAAATCTTGTGCCGCCTCCAAACTCACCAACATCTAGCCAATTCATCAATTTGATCTCTGTCAGTTCTTTATTCAATAAGCCAATAGGACAATCCCCTACTCCAAAGGTAAGTACTGCATAACCAAATTCGTATTTCTTTAATAAGGTAAAAATCAAGGTTGTGTGGTAATCTTTAATGGATCGCTCACATTTTACAGCTTCTTCTTCTATCTTTTTGTGCGCATAATATGCCATTTTGGATAGGCTTTCGTACACAAAAGTACTTATATATTTATTGGTTTCATCTGTAGCATTATGATGATGTTGTGCTAAGACTTGATCAAATTCAACCAACTTTTCACCTTTGAAATATTCTTCTGTATAATCAACTACAGAACTGCAAGCAATTTTAGAACCTTGACGTGCTTGGCTAGCGCTACCCGCTCCATCAGCTACACTGATGATACTCCAACCTGTATTCTCAAAATGTTTAAATGCAAAATCATCATCTCTAAATGTACCAGCATTGGCATGTGACCTACCTCTTTTAGACGCTACGACAATATGCCGATCACCTAATTTTTGGTTGTCAAATATCTCATCAGCTTTCCAATATATATCATCTGTATTGCTTCCTATATTCTTCCAAAGAGAGCGTGGATTCGGATTTACGATAAAATTAAATACTTTTTCGTTAACTACTTGATCATCTTCGCCTTGCAATCGATAGAGAAATTTGATCTTATGATCACCAGAAAAACTTGGTGTACCTGATATGATTTCATTTTCATTATCATAAGCCATACCCAATTCATCAAGTCCTTCCATAGATGTGAAGACCATTGTATCCCAACCCAACCCAATAATATCTACTTTATGTTGATATGGCTTACCTACCGTTGCGTTTGGCAAGGATACCCATTGATCAGTAATATCTTTTATTTTATTTCTTATCTGATATTTATCCACAAGATTTTTATTAATTTGTATTGCCTTTTCAATTTCTTCTTTAAAATCCTCCGCAAATATATTGAGTATAGATTCTTTTGATTCCGTCACTTCTATATTATGGGACGAAAGTAATGCTTTTAGATAAGAATGAAGCATATTTTAACCTTGTGTCCTATTTACATCAAATCCACCACCATCACTCATGCCATACTGACCGCTATTGCCACACCATGGACAAGTACTTATTTTTTCATCTCCGATACAATGTATATTCCCACATACGCACATAGCAAAGGCAAACTGGTTGCCACAACATGGACATGTAGGCGCACCCATTAATTCAGATGTATTTATTTTTTTGGTAAATGTATTTTCTCCACTTAATTCATAATAAGTGTTATCTACATGAAAAGCTCCGACCAACCTAAATTGCCTCGTCGTAAATCCTTCCATCATAGATGGACTTAGCATAGATCTATACTTCATGAGATATGGACGTTTGCTGTTTTGACATTTTGCCGATAGAACTACGAAATTATTGTCTACATAATTTCGCTTAGGTGGCAACTTGGATAGGTCTATTTTTGCAATGGTATCCGTATCTAATTTTGTAAGATCAAAATCATTTGACTTTTTGTCAATGCTCTCACTAGTACTTTTGATAGAAGAAGTGATCCATTTGAAAAATTCTTTATAGGAAGATGCTGTTGTATTTTTGAACATCAAAACATTTTCAGTGAGTTCGCCCAATAACTTAGCGTCCGCGTCTTCACCAAATGAGATCGCCACCAGATTAGATGAGTTTTGCCAGTTTTGCTTCCATTCTTTGATAGCCATAGTGGTGTCATCAGTCGGTACGCCATCTGTAAATAAAAATATCAATGGCTTCCAATCACCTTTTTGCTCCATAGTCGTCTTTTTGATATTCCTACGAAGTTCAAACATCAAATGACCTAATCCATTAGATAAGGACGTACCACTACCAATGGGAAATCTAGGTGGATAAAAACTCACAATTTCTTGTAATGGGACAAGCGTTTTGGCAGCACCAGCAAAAACAATGATAGATAACCACACTGTTTCTAAGGCGTGTGGGTCCATTTTTAGTTCTTTTATGATCGTGGCAATACCTTCTTCTACCTGTTGAATTTGCTCTCCAACCATAGATTCAGATATATCAATCAAAAAATAAATGGGTAATCGTCTCATATTTTTTTAATTTTTTAGATAATATAATTAATTATTAAAAGAAATATTAAAATAAATATCTGAGTCATATCCACTGCAAGACCGATCCCTACTTGGAATGGCTTGACTTTAGTTTTGATTAACTCAAATATTGGTAGAAATATCTTTTCAAAAAACTCAAAATATCCTTTGAATGGATGTATAAGTTTATCCTTATGTGGAACCAATTTTCCATAGAGAAACAAACCAATTATCAATATATTGATAAATATTTTTAATATAAAAAACAACATACTTATTTTAAATTACGATGGTTATTTCACTTGGTGGTGGAGGAAGTGCTACGGTCTCACCTGTTCCTTGACTTTTATTTCCTTGTTCAATCGTCTCTGATACCCACTTAAAAAATGTTTTTAAAGTAGCACTATCCGCTGAATCTAAATGTACTACATTGTCTGTCAATTCTTTGAGTAAGCTATCGTCCGCTAAATTCCCAGCTGCACACGCTATAATGGATCCAAAATTTACAGCTTTTATCTTTGGTATCATCTCTCTATATAGCATGATATCTGATGGTTTGCCGTCAGTAAACAAAAACAATAACGGTTTCCAATCTCCCTTCTGATTTGTGGTACTAAGGATGATCTCAGATTTGACTTTTTTGTGAAGCATTTCTAAGGCTAATCCAGTATGTGTAGGTCCGCTCTGAGGGCATGATATAGATGGCAATTGAAAAGACGCCAATTCAGTAAGCGGTACAATCTCTCTCACTTCCCTATCAAATGTAATGATTGATATCCACAATGAATCGAGCGCTTGCGCATCTGTTCGTAACGTATTGATCATACCACTTAGTGCATTATTTAATGCTTCTATAGGTTCACCATACATTGAACCTGATGTATCGAGCAAAAAATATACGGGAAGTCTTCTCATACTACAATATTAATTTCTGAAGGTGGTGGTGGCAATTCACTTAGACTACCTATTTCTTTGCCACTGTCTTCTATCTTTGTAGATGTAACCCCTATAGATGCAGTCACCCAAGTAAAAAACTTAGATATACTACTACTATCTGCTGTATCTAGACTGACGACATTTTCTGTGATTTGTTTGAGTATGCTCGTATCTACACCACTACCTGCGGCACAAGCAACGGTAAAGGCGGTTTTTTTGCTACTAAAGGCATTTAATCCTTGTCTCCAATCGTCTGTAGGTATACCGTCCGTCATGATAAATACCAATGGCTTCCAGTCTCCTTTGCGCTCCATAGTCGTGCTCATAACTTCATTATCAATTCTTTCTGCAACCAAAGATAAAGCAGCACCTAGCGCCGTTGTACCTGATGCTCTCAGGTCTACCATCTGAAAAGTAGCGAGATCTGTCAGTGGAATAATTTGTTGAGCTGTGCTATCAAAAGTTATAACACTTAAGTAGGCTGTTTCGATCGCTTGTGGGTTTTGTCTCAATGAACTGATCATGACCTGCACACCATTTTTTACGGCTTCTATAGGTTCACCGCTCATGGAGCCTGATGTGTCAAGAAGTAAATAAACCGGTAATCTACGCATGTTTAAAATTTAAATTATCTGATATTATAATTACTGTTTCCTGAAAATGAATTACCTTGACCAGGAACATTGTAACCCGAATTATTTGATTGCCCATTATTGGGTACGTTATAACCACTTTGCTGTCCTGATGATGGATTAGGGACATTATAACCTCCAGCATTTGCATTAGCAGCATTACCCAAAGTATTTAAAACCTCTTGTGTAACATCTTTACCACCTGATAGGTTTCTGTACAGAGCACCAATAGTATAAATAGGTCCCCAAGGAAATCCCCACCAACCAAAAAACAAGGACATCATGATATATGAAAATGAATGTTTAAAGGTACCTTCACCAGCTCGAACAAAGTAAATGTCTGAGTTTCTATTGAATGTCATAATTACGATAGAGATGGCATATGGAAAAATCTTAAAAGTAGCACCTCTCCTAATTTCGTTTTCTATCTGACTTCCTGTCAGTCCTTGGATATTTTTAATTGCCGCCATGTTTATGTTGGTTTTGAAATAAATCAAAAAAAGCTAGGTACACCTAATTAAAGGTATGACTTCACTATACGGTGAATAGTCTGGCCTAAAAAAACATCGTCTGTAGGATCGCCAATGGCATTAAATTTCCATTCTCCATCTTTTTTGTAAAGCTTTCCTAGTATCATAGATCTTTTGCCTGCAAACTGTGGTTCGGCAGCTATATTGTATGATGCAAAAACTTCTTTTACAGATGTGGGTGTACCTTCATACATTCTTATTTTTGCATATGGTATCTGTGCAAAATCTTCTTTTCCAGCGTTATTTATAAAAAAATATATCTGCGTTATATTGGGATTCAACTGTGCTAGATTAACTGTAATAATCTCATTATCAAGCCCGTCATCTCCACCACTATCTCCTGCTAGATCATCGCCTGAGTGTCTCAATGCATTATCTACAGTCACCAACTTACCTTTTGGAAGACCAAATTGCTGTAGAACAGACGGGTTGTAAAGATGAGAATATAAGTGATCCGCAAGTTGGTTTTGATTATCAATCAAAATACAGCTAAGATCCAAATCTACTTTTTCTGTACTTTTGGACAAACCAAAAAATGCTTTCTTTTCTATGCCGCCCCAGTTGACCCCAACACAAAAATTAGTTAGTGTCGCTCCAGTGCTTTTTCTAAGGTCTATGCGCTGACCTTTCTGTAAATTAATTGCCATGAGTTCTGTTTTATAAGTGATTTAATTAATTATATTTATTTAAGTAATCTTCTAATCCTCCCTTCATACCTGAACCTACTGCCTCAAACTTCCAATTACCATCCTTTTTATAGATTCTACCAAATTCAATGGCAGTTTCTATAGAAAAATCTTCTTCCAAATCATATTTTAATATCTCTGCATTCGTACTAGAATCAAATACTCTGATGAAAGAATTTCTAACTTGACCGAAATTTTGTCTGCGCGCTTCTGCATCATGTATCGTCACTACCACGCATATCTCAGCTACATCTCCTGTTATTCTCGAAAGATCAACTTTAATTTGTTCATCATCACCATCTCCATCTCCTGTAAGGTTATCACCTGTGTGCTCTACTGCTCCATCAGGACTTTTCAGGTTATTATAAAAAATAAAATGTGCATCTGAAACTAGTTTTTTGTTTTCACCGAGTACAAATACCGATGCGTCCAGATCAAATCCTGTTCCCGTGGATGTTGCATTCGTATCCCACCCTAAACCAATCGTGAATTTTGGTGCGTTGATAGATTCTCTTTGTCCTTTCTGTAAGTTGATTGCCATGATAATTATATTTTAAAATTTAAATGATCTCTTGTTTTATCAATAAATAATTTTCTAGTCGACTAATGTTTAAAACTACTAGTCTCTGTAATGTCAGCAGCGACTTTTAACGTTAAATACTTTTCTATGGTGGCCAAATTTATCTTGTATGCATCTATCAAATAATAACCATTACCAATAGAAAGATGGTACAAATTATAAATAAAATCAAAACTTTGTGATGGTAAAAAAACATTAAATGCATTGCTGTCTGCATGTAGTATAAACTTTACTATCCGAGTATTGAATGCAAATTTAGGATTATTTATGATATCTGATAGATCAAATATTGATTTAACTTTATAGTAATTTAAGAAGTTTTCAATATTAGGGTGAACTTTAGTATTGACTAATTCTGCAAAGTATAAAAAATAGTGATCATTCTTTAATTCATATTTCTCAACCATTCTAGATATCATACGTTCATGGCTTCCCGTTATCTTAATATCATCGATAAAAATCACTAATTTACCCTCCAGAAATGTTCTATCTATATGAAAATCATCATTACCTATCAATGCCAGTCTTTCAGCTGCGTCCAAGGCTCCATAGTCTTCCTTATATGTAGTCGTACGGTGAATTTTAGTCTGCTGAATAACGGGCAAGTTTTTTGATGCCAACCATTTATTTAATTCAAAAATGAAATATTTTGTCATCTCATTTGTAGCAGTGGGTATAAAAGCATACGGACTAGACAAGACGACAATCTGGGTTGCTACTTTTTCTTTTTCCAGATGATTTGCTATAAATCCTTTGGCTAATGCTATACCAAATCGCTCTGCAATTTGACCATCTCCATATTTAAATCGGCTGTAATCTGATGGTTTAAAGGTAAACTTATCAGCATTTTCGATTTTATGTAATGAATATGATTTCTGTATCAATTTACTAAATTTGTTATTAATTGTTGATTACTATTGATCACTAGACCATGAATTCCTGCTGCTTTAGCTCCCAAAAAATCTGCTATGTGATTGTCTCCTACATGGATAATGTCGCTAGACTGTATATCTTCCGAAGATCTTAAATTCTGAATTTTTTCTATAAGATGCTCAAATAATTTGATATTCGGTTTTGACATACCTACTTCGTCCGAATAAATTTGAAAATCAAAATATTGACCTATCTCTAACTTATCAAGTAATTCTCTCAGCAGCCTACCTTCAATAAATGCCGTATTGCTAAGGATATTTAAGGTTGTATGCTCTCGAGATGCTATCGATTCTATTATAACCTTTGTATCAGTATTGTACAAAACTGGAAGATATCTAAAAAACAAAATATCCATTTCATTCTTTAAAGCCGTCAAATTCACTTTTTCTATCCAATCTTTGGATTCATTGATCTGGTATACGACCATCAGATACATCTCATCAGAACTTATATTTTTTCCTGTTTGCTCATTGATTACATTGCACATATCATCGACATGTCTAAAGATCGATTTTACTTCGTCAAGAGATTTATTTTTCCAATTCAAGTTGCTAAAAAAAAAATTAGCTCTTTCTTCTTTAAAAACTGGATTTGACTTTATAAGAGTGAGCCAAAGATCAAAAGAATAATGCTTATACTGCACCATAACGGCTTGCTTTGGATGAATTATTTAACAATCCATCCACCAAACTACGATTTTCCAACATAATAAAACAAGCATTCATTACAAATTCCATATTACGGTATGATTTTACTACTTTATGATTTGGCCTGTATAATATTTTGCAAGGAAAAAAGCTAAGTCTTCTTTGTACCCGATTCCAGAGGCTTCAAACTTCCATTTTCCATCTCTTTTGTACAACCTACCAAATTCCACAGCTGTTTCAATAGAAAAATCTTCACCTAACTCATATTTTGCCACTTCTTGACCATTAGAATCGTCCACAATTCTGATGTAAGAATCCCTTACTTGTCCGAAGTTTTGTTTTCTGACAATTGCATCATGGATAGTAACTACGAATAATATTTCATTGATAGCTGGATTGACTTTAGATAGATCAACTTCTATTGTTTCGTCATCACCATCTGCACTATTGCCTCCTGTAGGGTCATCTCCTGTATGATGTAATGCCCCATCCAGAGAATCAGTATTGCCATAAAACACAAAGTACTCCTCAGCGGGGATAGCCCTATTTCCATTGATCATAAATGCAGATGCATCTAAGTCGAAATCATGCCCAGTACCTTCATTAGGCACCCAGCCCAAGCCTACACTAAGTTTCGACAAACCTATATCTATTTTTTGTCCTTTCTGTAAGTTAATTGCCATTTTACTCAATTCTTGATTTAGTTAGCGCAAATATATTTGTAAATATTAATTTCACATCATAAAGTCTTGTTATTTTTTTGTGATCTTCAATCTATTTGAGATAATCATCAATTATAAAAATCAACAAATTCCCTATTAAATTTTTATTTAATGCCAAAAACTTAGCAAGATCATCTATTCAAAGTCAAATACTATCCAAATCAGAATATTATTCTAAAAGTAATAAATGGAAGATACTTAACAAATTATTGTTTCGGTAGATAAGCTTCTTCTACCAAATTGACTAATGTGAGGCACAAAAACAAGTTTCGTTCGTCACGATTCATATTTCTGAGAAGGCTGTATGCTCTTGGGGATGTTTTATTTACAAATCTAGGATTTACAATATAACCGTAATCCTTTTCATTAATATACACAGTATGAGTAGGTAATTCGTCTCCACCATCTATTCGTGCAAGCAATTGGTTTTTAGCATTTAGAAGGTGACCATTTTTTGTCAGAATGCCTACTTCAAAATCATTAATGTATACGTGGGTTTTATGGTCTTTATCAAGATAAATAAACTCCAAATCTGATGTGGAAATAAGTATCAATCTTTGATCAGCACTGTACGTTTTTATTGCATATGCTATTAACGGTTCATAGAATATGGTAGAAAATATCCCTTTTAATATTTTTTGAAATCCCCTTTTTTTAGATGTATTTGTCTGGCGCAGAGATAGAATTTCCATTTCTTCATCACTAAATGGCACCAATTCTTTCTTCAAATCAGCTATTTCTGATCTCATCAAAGTGATGTCTCTGAGCATCTGATTTCTTGACAATGTCAATTTAAATAAAAACTGTAAAGCCTCTCGTATCATACAAAAAGGCAAATATGAAACATTAACAGAAATAAATTATAAAACAAAACCTATTTTTTACAATAATCTTGAAAATTCAAGTCAAAAAGCTACTACTTCTTTCCCTTTAATCAAATTTAGGCAACATATTCTTACCCTAAAAAAGAACGCATAGAATTTTTATTCAATGACTTCCTCATTCTTCTTATCGCTCTTTCTTTTATTTGTCGTACTCTTTCTCTGGTCAGTCCATAAAGATCGCCAATCTCTTCTAGTGTCAAAGGTTTGTTATTACCTAATCCGTAATAAGCTGTTACGACTTGGATTTCACGTGGTGAAAGTATCTCTAGACCATCTACGACTTCTTTCCTGACGGATTCTTCCATGAGTTTTAAATCTGGACTATCTTCGTCACCAAGTGTCATCATATCGACCATAGTCATAGAGCCTTCATCATCAGTAAGAGGAGCATCTACTGAAATATGCCGATTTGCACCTCTGATCATATTGGCAATATCCTTTGGATTTACTCCTAATATTTCAGCTAATTCTTCATTAGTAGGTTCGCGCTCATTTTTCTGAACAAAAGCCACATATGCGTCATTCACTTTATTATATGCAGTCATTTTATTGAGTGGCAACCTCACCATTCTTGAGTATTCTACAATGGCTTGTAAGATAGATTGTCTGATCCACCATACTGCATAAGAAATGAACTTAAATCCTTTTGACTCATCAAATCTTTTGGCAGCTTTCATTAATCCTACATTCCCTTCATTGATTAGGTCTGAGAGTGAAAGTCCTTGATTTTGGTATTGTTTCGCTACTGACACTACAAATCTGAGATTTGCTTTGGTCAGTTTTTCTAGGGCGATTTCATCACCTTCTTTTATTCTTTTGGCAAGATCGGATTCTTCTTCTAGTGTTAGTAGATCTATTCGCCCTATATCACCTAGATATTTGTCCAAAGCAAGACTTTCTCTTGATGTAATATTATTAGAAATTTTTAATTGTCGCATATTGGTTGGATCTTAATTATTTAGTTAAGGCAATATGCTTAGAAAACGAAGAAAATTCAAAATCATCTTTGAAAAAATGCATTTTGACTTCTTATTAACATAATTGATGCCCTTATGTACTATGACAATAATTATTTAAAAAAAGTTCAACCTTGATACCTTTTTTGACTTAATTATGATTTTAATAACGTTCTAAATGTACTTGAGCGATGTATTATATGGTAAAAAGTATTGGTCAAAATAAAAAAAGCATCCCGAAGGTGATTAAAGTGTCTGCTTGCTTTAACGGGTGTTCGGTGCGTATGGGGCAAAAAAGAACTGCTCATATTTGTCAACGGGATGCGTAGTCATTGGATTATTGTTGGCAAAGTTTTAAAATTTAATTCAAAACTTATAGAAAATTAACTTAAAAAAACCTTTTTCGAATTGAAAGGCAAAAATAGCACAAAAAATTAATAATTTAAATCTTGAGTCCCCTCTGAAAAGTGCTATTTTTTAAATTTTGCATAAAATAGTACTCTTGGGCGGGTAGGTTAACAAAATGATTTCTTGATTAATATACTTTAGTATCTGTTGCACTATGTGGTACAGCAGAGTTATTTTGAT
>JBGSOH010000444.1:0-12076 GCA_041739205.1 Saprospiraceae bacterium | reverse complement strand
GTCAAAATCAGGAATACTATCTTTTGAAGTGATCACATTGCCATAATGATCTCCAAAATACTGATTACCTGCAAGTCCTGCTTGTACCAATACCTTTGGATGCCACTGATACTCGATATCAAATAATGCACCTAGTAAATCCGTCTGTAACCATCGTCTACGTACTAGATCAGTCCGTGAAATAATGCCATCATCAGGAAATGTGATGTCAGGAATATTGTAATTGGACAATCTATCATTTGCTCGAAATTCTTCATAGTAACCACCACCTTTTGTATAATATAAGGTAGTTTTTACTTTAAGCTTAGTATTTACGACCAATGAGTGTAACAATTGCAGGTAAGTTTGGCGATAATTATCTATTTGATTGCCATAGGTGTAATAATTGTATCTGCGATCTGAAGAAAACAGATTGACAGAATCTTCTGCCGTTTTGTAAATACTTCCAAGATTATAATAATAATGATTGAGAAGTGCTTCTTGGTCATTTTCGAGTTTAGCTTGCGGTACACCATACCAAGACTGATATGTGATCTCTTTACCGCTGATCACATTAAATCTCAGTGATGACTTAGCTGTTACCCTTGCTGCAGAGAAATAAAGTGAATTCAAATTAGCCGTAGCACGATCTACATATCCACCTGACTGAATATTACTGTATCGAGCATCTAACACATATCGATCATTAATTAGTCCTGTACCTGCATTGACACTTATCTTTCTAGTGCCAAAAGCGCCTAAAGTACCTGCTACATCGATGTAAGGATTGACACGAACATCTGATGTATTGATACTTACTGTGCCACCGAAAGCTCCTGCACCATTGGTAGATGTACCTACACCACGTTGTATCTGAATACTATTTACAGAACCTAATAAATCAGGTAAGTCTACCCAAAATACATTATGTGACTCCGCTTCATTTACGGGTACACCATTTAAGGTCACATTAATCCTAGTCTGATCTGAACCACGCAATCGCATACCTGTGTAACCTATTCCCGTACCTGCATCTGATGTAACCACCATAGAAGGTGTCCATTGTAAAATAATAGGTACATCTTGACCAAGATTTTCTTTTTGGAGTTGGGTTTTATCTAGATTTTGACGGGTGAAAGGTCCATACTTCCCTACCCGATTGGACAAAATCTCCACAGCATCTAAGTTGTATATATCTCCAGAAAGGGTAATTTTAGTTTCGAAGTGGTCATCCACTTGTAGCACTTCATTATACGCTCGGTATCCTATAAACTTGACCACTAAATTGTAGGAACCTTGTGGTACATCTCGCATTATGAAGTAACCGTTATCATCTGTAGATGCAGCAAATGTTGTGCCTTGCAAGAAGACCGTAGCAAATGAAAGTTTTTCGCCACCATCATTTACAATCGTACCTGACACATTAAATTGTGCAGATAGAATGATAGGAAATAAAAATAGGGAAAGAATTAAATATCTCATTTTAAATAATTAATATATTAAATAAAATCCTAATGAGATATCTTAAGTAAGATGTTAAATAAATTTCCTTGTCAGCATTACCTGACCAGGTTCGATGGGTATGATCTCAGCCTAAGCAAAACTTAAGCACCCCAATAGGATGTAACAAAGGTAGATAGATAAACTGATACGGTGTAGTAAAAGTGATGAATAAATATTTTTTATTATTATTTTTACGAATAAATTTGGTTTTGTGATAAATAGCCTTACCTTTGCAGTCCATTACAAAATAAGGGTTTAAAGAAAGTTTTAAATGTAGTGTCATGATCGCGGGATGGAGCAGTTGGTAGCTCGTCGGGCTCATAACCCGAAGGTCGTAGGTTCGAGTCCTGCTCCCGCTACAACAAGCCTTGATAGTCAATTGATTATCAAGGCTTTTTATTGTTATTTAAGTTTTAGTTTACTACGTTTACTCCATTATATTGAGGCTTTTAATTTTTTACTACAAAAACTTAGATTATGAATTTGGATTGTTTTACTGTTTATGTGATGTTTTCTTCTAAAAACGGTACTTTCTATACAGGATTTACTACAAATCTTATAAAAAGATTTCATGACCATAATTTTAATAATACTTCAGGTTATACAGTAAAGTACAGACCCTGGATAGTTCTTTATACAGAAATTTATTATTCAAAATGTGAAGCTGTGAGCAGAGAAAAGTTTTTAAAGACTGGATTTGGTAGAGATTTCATAAAGAAAACCATCTTCCCTACTTATTCTATTTTATGGTAGCTCGTCGGTCTCAATACTCCGCCGCGGCGGATCGTAGGTTCGAGTTACCGCTAAGGCGGCACAGGCTCTGCTCCCGCTACAAAAGTAAAGCCTAACATTAATTTGTTGGGCTTTTTTTATTTAATGTAGTAGGTTCTGTTCGAGTTACCGCTAAAGCGGCACAGGCTCTGCTCCCGCTACAAAAGTAAAGCCTAACATTAATTTGTTGGGCTTTTTTTTTAGTGTCCTAGGTTCGAGTTACCGCTAAGGCGGCACAGGCTCTGCTCCCGCTACAAAAAGACTTGATAGTCTTTTGATTATCAAGGCTTTTTTAATTTCGACCCTTCCGATTTGCGATAAATAGATGTTGAATACAAAAAAGTATTTCTCTAAAAATTATGAAAGTACAATCCCTAGCTATACATTTGTTTGCTGTTTGGAATGGTTTAAAATTAAAAAGAAAGATGCAAAAAAAGTACATACCCATAAGTTTGATTGTTTTTAGATTACTTCTTGCTCCTATTATTATTCTGTTAGTTTATTATTTAGGGGAAGCAAGCAGACTTCCTGTCATTATATTAATGTATCTTGGACTAATATCAGATATATTTGATGGTATAATTGCTAGGGAATTAAATGTGGCTAGTCAAAACTTGAGAAGATTAGATAGCCAAACTGATATGATTTTTTGGGTGTCTATAGGGATCGCTACATGGATACTTTATCCCGAATTGATAAAGGCTAATAAAATACCTATTATTATGATTTTCATTATGGAAGGTATGTGTTATTTAATAAGCATTCTTAGGTTTGGAAAAGAAACTTGTACACATGCTTTTTTATCAAAAATGTTTGGCATCACGATGTTGATAGCTTTTACATCGCTTATTGGGTTTAACCATGCAGGGTTTCCTTTTTATTTAGCTATACTATTTGGCATCATCTCACACGTAGATAGAATTTTGATCACTTTGATTTTACCAGCGTGGACATATGATGTGCCTAGTTTCTATCATGCTTATCTGATAAGAAAAGGTATACCTTTCAAAAAGAATAAATTATTCAATTGATCTTGAGTCAACTCCGAAAAGTCCTTAGTTCAAAGAAAATGAAAAATATTTATTCCTACTGCATTGATAATCTGACGTTTACCTTTAGGGTTAGGGTAAAAAACGTCTGATTATCAATCAACTTGTGTTTTCGGAGTGGACTCAATTATTCAGAATCATATTCCATTTATGATCTCAATAAATAAATAGCATTAACTAATGACTAGGATAAGAGTAAAGCGCAAGCAACAAAGAATAGATAAATTATATAAAACTTTTACTTTTTTTTATAAACGGTGAAAAATAAACTTTACATAAATTTGCGCCATATTCTAGAGTCACTCTTTCCAAAGTGAGCAACGCATCAACGATATTTAGGAAATGTTATTTTTAATTAATTTCAAAAGCAATAATATTATGATATCTTAGTTTGTTGTTGCTGTTTTTTGAAATAAAAATTATATCTAACCATCTACAGCATATTTGTATAATCTATTAAAAGTTAAAATCTAATATTTTAGATCCAAAGGGAAATTATAGATTATTTAATTTATTAGAAATGAAATAATAATTTAAAAAATTTCATATTAATATGTAGATTTGTACGATAATCACATTTTACACATCAAATTAATCTAATTTAAATATTTTCAAAATGAAAAATATCTTTCTTGCAGATGACGATGTTATTGATCGTGAATTATTTGAAGACGCGCTTCAGCAATTGACCATTCCGACACACCTGACACAATCGGAAGATGGAGTGGAGTTAATGATAACCTTAGACAAAACTGTTCCACCTCCACCTCATGCTATATTTCTTGATCTAAACATGCCACGTAAAAATGGTTATGAATGTTTAGCTGAAATCAGAAATACACACAAATTGAAGGATATAATGGTAGTTATATTTTCTACTACGGACTGCCAGCAAGCCATAGAAAAAACTTATTTATTGGGGGCAAATTATTTTATTTGTAAGCCCCGATCATTTCAACTCTTAAAAAAAGCTATTGAAACTGTGCTGCTTTTGGACCAACCAGCCCAAGGTGCGCAAACATCAATAGATAACTTTTATTTAAGTTTAAATTGACGCATATTACATGAGGGAAAGAATTCGTGGTTCCATTTTACAAATTAGAGTTGTTTATTTTTTTACTACTATTTTTTTAGTTGCCATCTCATTTTATGCATATTTTCAATTAGTACATCTGATTGATTCCTCCCATATGGTAAGTCATACTAGTAAAGTCACGGAATCACTCCAAAGAATTGCCAAATCCTTAATTGATGCCGGAAGCAATCATAAAACTTACCTACTAGTCGGAGATTCAGCTTTGCTTGCAAAAAGGGACCGAGATTTTCAGACGATTGTAGATGAATTGGATGTAGTGGACAGTTTGACACAAGATAATAAGCTCCAAAATAAAAACGTTAAATATTTGAGAAAACTGGTCAATAAAAAGTTTTTGAATTTCATATCGATGTCACAGACATATCAATCTGTTCAAATATCGCCAGCCTTTAAATCTAGCCTAACAACTGGATTTCATCAAACGGAAAATCTAATTGAGGAAATTAATAAAATGTCAGCCATTGAATATCAACTGCTTGAAAAGCGAACGAAACATTTTGACCGTCTAGCGTATACTACACCTGTATTGAATGTATTGCTTTCCATAGGTGCATTACTCATACTTTTTATTTCATACTTTAGACTGGACAAGGCACTATATGTTTCTAATCAGCTAAAATTAAAATTGGAAGAATCTAATCTTGAACTTCAAAACAAAAACGAAAATCTAATAAAGGGCGGGGAACGATATTTAAAAATATTTGATAATAACCCAATTGCAATGTCTTTTGCCGAAGTAGACACTAACCAAGTTATATATGCCAATAGTCTTTTTTATCAGTCATTTGGATTCACTAAAGAAGAAGTAATTGGGCGGTCTACTGAGGAATTAGGCATAATTTCCGCTGAGGAGAACGAAAGATTGATATCCATCATTATGAATTCGCTACAAGAAGAGCGCCCTTTGGAAGAATTAAAGGTACTGCCGGTAGAAGAAAGAGCAGCGCTATTGTTGAAGTTAAAAGAAAAAATGTTTGAAAATGGCTTTGAAATTCTTTATACTAAAAAAAATGGAGACAATTTTTTAGCAACAGTTAATTTCGAAGTATTTGATATCGGAAATAAAAAATTCACGTTGGCATCTTATCAAGATATTAGCGAAATTAAAAAAATGACAAAACAACTTGAAGAAAAAAATATAACCCTTGAAAAAATTAATAAAGAATTAGAATCTATTAATTACATTTCAAGCCACGACCTACAGGAGCCTTTAAGACAAATCCAAATATTTACTACTCGAATCAGGGAAATGGAAGATAAAAATTTATCCCCTGATGGCCATATTTATTTCGAAAAGATGAATAATGCTGCCAAACGAATGCAAAATCTTATAGCAGATTTACTTACCTATTCCAGAACAAAAACCGAAATACCCAAATTTAAAAATACCAACATCAACCAAATCATTGACCAAGTTATTGAAGAATTGGCAGAAATTATTCTTCAAAAAAATGCTATAATTGATGTCTCTGAATTAGGTGATGCATTAGTGATTCCGTTTCAATTTAGGCAAATGATGTATAACTTGATTGGTAATTCTCTTAAATTTTCTAAACCGGATGAAAATCCATACATAAAAATTGTAAGTGCAATAGTTGATTCCAATCAAGTTGCAGGAGCAGAACATAAAAAGGGAATGCAGTTTCACCATTTCACCATTAGTGACAATGGCATTGGATTTGAACCTCAATACAAAGAACGCATATTTGAAGTGTTTCAACGTTTACACAGCAAAAATAAAATTGCTGGTACTGGTATCGGACTTGCCATCGTAAAAAACATCATTGAGAATCATAATGGCTACATTACAGCAACTGGAGAACTCAATAAAGGGGCTACTTTTGATATTTATTTACCCATAAACCAAACAAACTGAAAATCTCAAAACCAGTGTACTGTACATCACTTACGACATCAATGCGGTTTGTAAACAAGTTCTTCAAGATCAATTAAACAAATTAGATATTAAGTACAATATGAATAGCTTGTTTGAAATAGAAATAGAAGAACCGATTTCTGAGCATAAAATTTCAAATTTGAATACTTCTCTAAAAAGTTGGAGTATTGAAATTGTTGAAAATCAAAAAACTGTGATGGTTCAAAAAATAAAAGATACTATAGTAGAAATGATTTTTACGGAAGATAAATTACCATTAACCACCTCAGCGTATTTGGCGGACAAACTAGGTCGGAACTATGCATTCATCGCTAATCTTTTTTCAAGTGTGACCTACACTACCATTGAATCTTTCATTCAACTTCAAAAGATTGAAAGAGCTAAACAATTATTAGTAACTAATAATTTTACCATTTCCGAAATTGGTTGGAAACTCAATTACAGCAGTACACCTCATTTTAGCCATAATTTTAAAAAAACAACAGGATTAACACCGACTGCCTTTCTGCGAATAGTAAATGCAAAACGTAAACAAGAAGAAACCTTGCAATAAATAACACTTTTCTCTTTCATTATTTCTACCTAAAAAATTTAATATCATGCTAGACGGACCATTAAGAATAGTTTTTGCTGATGATGAAGAAAACGATCGTCTTCTTTTTTTGGATGCTTTAAAAGAATTAAAAATAGAAACCAAAGTTTACACGGTAAATGATGGTGTTGAACTAATAGATTATCTGACTCAAGAGCAGCAAAATTTACCCCATCTTCTTTTCCTAGATATCAATATGCCAAGAAAAAACGGACATGAATGTTTAAAAGAAATCAAAGCTAATGATAAATGGAAAGATATCACTATTGCTATTTTCTCCACTTCAATGTCAGAAAATGATATTGAAGAAACATTAATTAATGGTGCAAATGTGTATATCAACAAACCAAATAGTTTTGATAAACTAAAAGAAGTAGTGCATAGAGTGGTGACAACGGTTTATACTTATCAGAATATGTTTTTCAACAAAGCCCATTTTATGCTACGCCTTTAATACATAAATCAAATTATAAAAAAACATTAAAGTCAGTTCAAAGCAAAGCCTATTCATAAAAGCTATTTTTATTATTTTTTGAAATAAACTACAAATTTATTGTTTATCAATAATTATTTATTACTTTTGCGTTATAATTTAATCATAAACAATAATAATCGTCATGAATAACTTCATCTTTAAAGCGCTGCACATCTTTGCTTGGATCGTTTTTGTTGGATTATCTATCGAAGCCGGTGCACTTATTGTCAACTTTGTTTTCAATGTTTTCAATCCTGAATTTGTAGGTAAACTTTACCAAAGACTTGATTTACAAAGTATGTATCAAGAAAATAGATGGGCTTTTTACGGCATGTATAGTTTTGTATTATTCATTGCAGTACTCAAAGCAATTCTTTTTTATTTAGTGATCGAGTTACTCGACAAATTGGATTTGTCCAAACCATTTAGCAGTTTTGTAGCTAAAAAAATCTTGCAAATCAGCAACATTACCTTCACTATAGGAGTACTAAGTCTCGTTGCAAGCCAAACAGCTACCAACTTGTCAGATCATGGTTTTGTAATAGATAAACTAAGTCAGTTTTGGGTAGATAGTCAAGCATTTATTCTTATGGCAGCAATCATATATGTAATAGCCAATATTTTCAAGAAAGGAATAGAAATTCAAGCAGAAAACGATTTAACAGTATAACACCATGCCCATAGTAGTAAACCTAGATGTCATGATGGCACGACGCAAAATGTCGTTAAACGAACTTTCAGAAAAAGTAGATTTAACACTTTCTAATTTATCTATCTTAAAAACAGGTAAAGCCAAAGCCATAAGATTCAGCACCTTAGAATCAATCTGCAAAGTACTCAACTGCCAACCTGCGGATATTTTGGAGTATGTAGAGGAATAAAAGAATTGAATGTTAGTTAAAATGTTATCAATGTGATTTGTCACTAGTGTATCTGTGATATCGTTGAATATGGATAGTGACACTAAAACATCTGGCTTTTAAAAATTAATAAGTGTTTTAATTGCATAACTTTGACATCTGGTAAAGTAAGTCCATTGGCAATGTTCGAACATCTCCGTAGAGCAGATTTCGAAATCACAAATCACGAAATAATTTACTTATCTTATCACCGTCACATCGCCTTTAAACACTTCGATTTGCCCTTGTAAATTAAGGATTCGAACAAAGTATATATAAACCCCTGTAGCGACTTCTTGACCAAGATGAAGGCCATCCCACGAGATAATGTCCGATGATTCTTGGCGAAAAACTTGATTCCCCCATCGGTCGTAAACGAGTGCTTCTAAAAGCTTGTAACCTAACGGTAACCTATACTCCCATTTAGGGTTAGCAGTACCCGATGGATTGAAGATATTTGGAAATACGATGGTGGAAGATCCTTCGATGTCGATGCGGAAGCTACGTGTATAAATGCATCCACTGCTATGTGTCAGCGTCACTTCCATGGTTGTATCTCGATCCGTGGTGATTGTTGTGGTTAGGCATGTGTCACATGATGTCAAGGCAGCTGGCGACCACGAAACCTTCCATGATCCAATGGTCAAAGGTATTTCGACATTGATACTGCTGCCTGCTTCGCCTGATTGTTCAGCAAGTTGTGGGATTTCTGTAGATGATGGTATTGGGGGGAGGATCGTTATATAATCTTTATGACAAAAGTAGACTGATGACGCACTTATCCTAAGTGTATCGCCAAGACTTCCGACTTTATAATTCTCTAATGCAATACCATTCGGTGCATTTTGATCAAGATACCACCAGTCGTCTACCTTAGGAATCGTCACGGTATATTCTGGTATTTCGCAGTCGATATCTACCATTGGTGGTAATGAAGGCGGGACAGCCATAACATCAACCATTATTATTGAATCACAGCCAAAGCTATTGGTAAAAGTAAATGTATAAATTCCAGCTTTTGTAATCGTACTGTCAAATCGTTCCAACGGAACATCAGGACATAAGTAATCAATGATTCTATCCATAGATGATGGTAAGCTATTAACCCTGTGCCTAATTATCTCATCGCAGCCTTCAGATACCACCATTGTATCGATATACACACCTGCATTTTTTATAAATCGATTCATAATAAAAATGCTATCGCCATTGCAAAGTGAATAAGTCTGTTCACTAACCTTAAATGGTGAAACGGTCAAAAACACACTAGATGTAGAATCACATCCTTCAGATGTTTTGAACACTTGAGTGTAAAGGTTTTGGCTAGTACACACTTGTCCATGGATCACGGCAGATTCATTCTGACAGATCCATAATGAATCTAGTAAAGTTATTGGCGGAGCGATTGTAAGGATGACTGTAGATGTAGAATCACAGCCATTGGCTGCTGTGAACATATTGGTGTATGTACCTGCTTGTGTTTGATTAGTACCATGTATGGTGATTGTCTTACCAGTGCAAATTTCAATGTTTTGAGTGTTTGACTTTGATGGTAAGATATCCAGTGTCACTCTAACCAAACTATCGCAACCGTTAGAAGTTTTCAAAGTATCAGTATACACCCCAGCTTGTGATCGCCATTCACCACCAATCAATGTTGAATCTCCTGAACAAACATTGAGAAAGACACTGCTTTCAGCATCTTGAAAAGTCTGAATTTCAAAAGTAATCAAGCTGTCGCACTCCCCTACCTTATATACATACTGGCCTGACTTCATCCAAGTACTATCACCATAGGTAAAACTCTCGTTCTCGCAGAGATTTATACGTCTTGTTATATTTACTTGATTGATATAGCCAATATCCACAGTATCTCTGGTCTCACAACCATCTTTGTATGCCACAACAGATAAAGTAAAATCTGTCCCATCCACAAATTTAGGATTAAAGCACTGATCACATGTTACTCTATTACTTGGTGACCACTGAATACTATCATATGGAACACTTATATTGAAGGAATCTATCAAGCCTGGACAGAGCCTTGAGTCAGGTCCTAAGCTAATACGACTTATGTCAACGTAGTCAACTAAAATAGTATCATTGCTGATGCAACCATCTCTAATAACAAAAATCGAAATCATTGTATCTCTAGTACCTATGACTGTTGTAGTCGCACATGTATCGCAAGAAACTCGACCTGATGGCAACCAAAATAACTGGTCGTATGGCTGGTTATAGAACAACGTTATCACATCACTTGGGCAAATTTGTTGATCATCACCTAGATTGACAGAGAAGGCTGGAATAATATCAAGATGTACGGTATCTTTACTTACTAGTCCACAAGCATCGGTTGCTTCAACCCAATGAAAACCATTATCACCGGTAGTATAGCTATCGGCTGTACTCTCATCGCTCCATCTATATGATGAGTATCCTTCTACTGCAAACAAAGTAATGACCTTGCCAACACAGCCTGTTTGGTCAGGGCCAAGATCTATACTAGGTAATAACTCAGGTAAGTCAATAGCAATGAAATTATTATCATATCGACACTCAATCTTATCTGTAGAAAAGTTAGTAGGACTCAATGGCATCCAACCAGCGCTACCATTGTCATTGATAACAATTACCATAGAATCAATACCTACCATCCTAGGCACTCTAAAACAAAAAGTATCTTGGTTTTCGATTATTCTAGTCTCCAAGGCTATTCTAAATGGAGGGTCTCCAGGATTTTGTGTTTTGCCACCAGGATAGCAGGAAATAGGGATGAAAGTCATGGTGTCAGGACGCCCTTTCAGTATAAGGCAGATATCTAGGCTATCAACAGCACACGACACGGTTGCACTCACATCAAGGTCTGGTAATGCAGGCCAAACTCTACAACCTTTCTGTGTCCTATAAGTCGCTTGTGTCATATATGCGTTGTACGGCTGTGGACAGGTCTCTTGGGCACAAGAGTCTGTATCAAAGAACTGAGCCATATTCTGCTGATGACGTGGTATGGTGAGATCGTCATTGACATTCGTGACATGGTAGCCGTATTGATTCCAGACTGAGCGTGCAGGTGCCCAGGGGGTTCCACCTGACTCGAAACAATAGACCCTGGAGTCTCTCTCAGTCTCACCAGGCATATAACCTGTGGTAAGTATTTCAGCTTGTCCATCAAAATCTATATCAACTATGACAGGATATTCCATAGATGTACCTGATAGCAAAGGTGTAGATGCAATGGTTTTACCTGTAGCCCCTTCAATTACTCTAAGTGTTGTCTCATCCCTATAAACCAATTCATTTCGTCCATCTTGATTGAAATCAAACATGGTAATACCAGTGAACCCTGATTCGTCAGTTGTAGGCAATGAGTACATAAGAACCAAATTTTGACTCCCATCAAATTTGTACATTCTTAGCTGTTTTGAAAATACGACACCAATCTCGGGGCGACAATCCCCATCTACATCACCTGTGAAAGCAACACTACCAGATTCACCTGATGGCGCTTGGGCTATCATAGCTCCGGTGCGGGGATTCCACACATATATCCCACCACCATCAATATAATATTGATTGCGTACAACTATAACATCTAGCAACCCATCCCCATCTATATCACCACATGATGTAATGCCATTCTGAACAGGAGCATCTGCTATATGAGCAATCATGGTATTTCCAACGTTTGACAAATTATTAGTCAAATTCAATTCATAAACAACATTTCCAGCGGCTATTTCTAAACCAGGCTTTGGTAGAAAGTCAGCAACAACTGAATTAACATAATTAACACTGCCTGAAGGTATCATTCC
>JBGSOH010000574.1:0-3074 GCA_041739205.1 Saprospiraceae bacterium | reverse complement strand
ATCATGGCCCAAAAATCTATCCTAGATATCAGAGGCAAAAAACCAGTTGCCTACATCGAGCCAGATGCAAGTGATAGCCTAGCTGCTGATCCTATCATTGCATACATGTCCAAAGATCAATTGGCAAAATTAGTCTCAGACACAGAAGCCAAAATGAAAAAAGCAGCCAAGGATTTAGATTTCATCACTGCGGCTCAACTGAGAGATGAGCTTCTGTCACTTAAGAAGAAACTGTAAGCTTGTGATAACTTATAAATACTTATAGATAATTGTTATAAAATTTAAGAGTTTAGTTTTAAATGATACTTTTGCGGTTCATTTTAAAACTAAATAAATAATTTATGAACACTTTTTTACGAATTGTAACTATAAGTTGCGTGTTAGCTTTTTCTCAATCGGTTATGGCGAATGGTATTGATGACTTTTTTAAACCAAAAAAGAAAGCTTCGTCATCATTGCCTGATAGGTATAGAAGCCTTGGTATAAAATTCGGACCGAGAACATTGAATACTGATCCAGGAATCATTGTTACTTCATTTTTGGATGAGTCTCCTGCGCCAGATTTCTTTTCTGCCAATACAATTGTAGAAGATAGTTATAACAGTTTTGGTCTACAGATTGACTACAGTTGGAGAAGGTATAGTGGCTTAAGCCATAGTTTATTTGTCGACTTGTCGTTAGGTGAAAATTTTGGTGGATTGTTTGAGTATTCTATTGGATGGAGCATTCCTGTTGCTTTAGGAAGTAAATTTTTAATCGTCAGACCCAATATTGGTCTTGGGTTTGGAAATTATGGTTTTGGCCTTGGGTCTATTGAAAATACCACTGGGTATATTCAAGTGGGAGAAAGTATTTTTGAAGAAGCAGAATTGCCTATTACGCTAAAAAGTCAAATTTTGGTATTTTCTCCACAAGTTGACCTAAGATATACATTATCACCAAATTTTCATATCACAGGTCAGATTTCGTACGACAGTGCTTCAGGTAATAGCAATCCAAAGTTAGTTTTCGAAGGTGATGGAGGCACTGCTGAAAAAGAAATAGATACTGACAATCCATCTGTTACTTTTAATGGTGAAAAAATAACTTCTCTTCCATACAAGGCTGGTGGATTAAGACTTTCCATAGGTGCTGCATACACATGGAATATTGATTAAGCTTGCGTTTGTAGACAATCTTGGTACTTTGGGCTTCAAAATGAATAAATAATATTTCATTTTTTTTCAGAAATAAATTTTTTTGTTGTACTTTGCATCAATTATTTAACAAATCAAAAAGGATCAATATATGATGAATGAAAGTGTCCAATCGATAATGATAAAGGACTTAATCACATTAGGGCCAGAAAGTACCTTGGCACATGTCAAAGATATTTTTAAAACAAAACGTATCCACCACATTCCCATAGTAGATGAAGGCAAATTAGTAGGATTAGTAACCACCTATGATTTATGGATAAATAGTCCAAATCATGAAGATTATGACAGCATACAAGTAAAGGACATCATGTCAAAAAAACTTGTGAAGTTGGAAATAGATGATAAGGTAGGAACTGCTGCTGAATTGTTTCTAGACAATCGTTTTCACGCATTACCTGTAGTGGACAATGGTATGTTGGTAGGATTGGTTACGACTTTTGATGTACTTAGATACGAATTTAAAAAAGAATATCCTGAACCTATCTTATACAAAGACGTATTGGATAAAGGTTTGGACGCAGCACATCAGTAGTTGCCATTACAATAATAGGAAATATAAAGCCCTTATTGTCAAGCATCATAAGGGCTTTTTTATTTTGCATCTATATGGTAATATAATTTCTGATTGCATTAAGATAATCCTACTTAATATACTTTCATAAAGATCGCAGGTACTTATAGAAAGATTGCAGACGCCTAAAGAAAGATTACAGATGCCTAAAGACAGATCGCAGGTAGTTGAAGAAAGATCTCAGGCACTTGAAGAAAGATCGCAGTTGCCTGCAGAAAGATCGCAGGTGCTTGAAGAAAGATCGCAGACGCCTAAAGAAAGATCATAGGTACTTGAAGAAGGATCGCAAACGCCTGAAGAAAGATTGCAGACGCCTAAAGAAAGATCACAGATGCCTGAAGAAAGATTGCAGGTGTCTGGAGAAAGATTGCAGGCACCTAAAGAAAGATTGTAGATACTCAAAGAAAGATATACAGGCTGCCGAAGCTGGAGCTTCGCTTTACCCGGGAGATTGCAGGGTGTTGCAGAAAGATATACAGGCTGTTGAAGCTGTAGCTTCGCTTAACTCGGGAGAATTCAGGGTGTTGAAGAAAGATTTAAAGTAGTTGGATAAAGATCGTAGGTTATCTGAGAAACTTTGGGATGTTGATACTACGAAGCTGGAGCGATTTTAGAGTGTTGAATCTTCGAAGCTGGAGCTTCGTAGAACCCAGGGTGATTGATAAATGGATTACATATTTGTGGAATTTCGTGAAAATAAATGAAAGAAAAATTATCTTTACATTTTCAATATAATCTATAAGGTGCAACGAGATTTATGGCCAAAAAAGAACTGAAACAAAAAAGTATAGAAGAAACCCTATGGGAATCCGCAAATAAACTAAGAGGTAGTGTAGAACCTGCAGAATACAAACATGTAGTGCTCGGACTGATATTCCTGAAATTTGCCAGTGATAAATTTGAAGAGCATCGCCGATCTATGATCGAAAAAGGTCAAGAGAAATACGTAGATATCCCTGATTTTTATGGCATGGCCAATGTCTTTTACCTAGACGAGACATCCCGATGGTCACACATCATCACCCATGCCAAACAAGAGAACATCGCTCTCCGTATAGATACTGCGCTCCATCATATAGAGAAAAATAACAAAGCACTCAAAGGCGCACTCCCTGACAATTATTTCTCTAGGCTCGGTCTCGATGTCACGAAATTAGCATCACTCCTTGATACCATCAATGATATAGACACGCTCCGAGACAAGGCGCAAGACATCGTGGGTAGAGTGTATGAATACTTCCTGTCCAAGTTTGCACTCGCAGAAGGCAAGGGTAAAGGAGAGTTTTATACACCCAAAAGCATTG
>JBGSOH010000570.1:0-1878 GCA_041739205.1 Saprospiraceae bacterium | reverse complement strand
TATAGTAAGTAAAGTATGGTCATTTTGTAATCCACTCCGTGATGTAGGCGTAGGATATGGCGATTACCTGGAGCAACTCACCTATCTGCTTTTCTTAAAAATGGCGGACGAATATGCCAAGCCACCACACAATAGAGCACTTAATATTCCCTTAGAATACAATTGGGAAAGTTTGACCAATAAAAAAGGTGCAGAACTGGAATTGCATTATGCTACCTTACTCAGAGAGTTAAGTACAGCAAAAGGCATCTTAGGACAGATATTTACTAAGAGCCAAAACAAAATTCAAGACCCTGCGATGTTGGCCAAAATCATTGATATGATCAATAGCGAACAGTGGCTAGTGATGGGCGCAGATGTGAAAGGGGATATTTACGAAAGACTATTGGAGCAAAACGCACAAGACGTAAAAAGTGGAGCTGGCCAATATTTCACGCCACGTCCTTTGATACGAGCTATGGTGGAGTGTGTACAACCACAACCTGGAAAAACCATCGCTGATCCTGCTTGTGGTACAGGTGGATTCTTTTTGGCGGCTTATGATCACATTGTAGAAAACCACAAACTAGACAAAGAACAAAACAAGTTCCTAAAGATGCAAACGTTCTATGGCAATGAGATAGTAGCAGGAACTAGGCGATTGGCACTGATGAATTTGTTCCTACACAACATTGGCGATATAGAAAGCGACAATTTTATATCTCCGGCAGATGCATTAATTGCTGCATCTCCTACGACTTATGACTATGTGTTGGCCAACCCACCTTTTGGCAAAAAGAGTTCGCAGACTTTCACCAATGATGAAGGCGAACAAGAAAAAGATGATCTCACCTACAATCGACAAGACTTTTGGGCGACCACAAGCAACAAACAACTGAACTTTGTCCAGCATATCCGTTCTATGCTAAAAACAACAGGAATTGCAGCCATAGTCCTTCCAGACAATGTACTGTTTGAAGGTGGTGCAGGAGAGACGGTGCGCAAAAAGCTTTTAGAAACAACGGATTTGCATACCATTTTACGTTTGCCGACAGGCATCTTTTATGCCCAAGGCGTAAAAGCTAATGTGGTATTTTTCGACAATAAACCAGCAAGTAAAGATCCTTGGTCCAAAGAAATCTGGGTGTATGATTACCGAACAAACATACATCACACCTTAAAGAAAAACCCCTTAAACATAGCCGTATTAGAAGATTTCATATCGTGTTATAACCCAGAAAATCGACATAAAAGAAAAGAAACATACCATTCAGAAACCAATCCTGAAGGCAGATGGCGAATGTTCACTTATGATGAAATCATCAATCGCGACAAAACTTCTCTAGACATAACTTGGCTAAAAGACAAGTCACTTGCAGACCTTGATAATCTCCCAGATCCCGACGTATTGGCAGAAGATATTATAGAAAATCTCGAAGCAGGATTGGCTAGTTTTAGGGCTATAATGGTTGCATTGAATAAGTAAATACTGTAACGATGTTAAATGTAGAAATGCCTCTTAGTAATCAAAAAGATTCTGATATCAGCACAGTACCAATTAACAGGCTCATTCTAGTTGGCAATGGATTTGATTTGGCACATGGTATGAAAACTAGATATTCAGATTTTATAATATGGTATTTTAGTAAGTGCTGGGAAGATGCTAAAAAGTCATATACAATTAACTACGAATTTCCCCATGAAAACATTTTTTCAAATGCTCTTCTGACCTTTTCTTCTAATCGAGAATTGGGACCACAGTATCAATATCAAACTTGGAAGATCAGTGAAATATCACAAATTAGAGAATTAATCAAATAGTCACTTAATACATCTGTGAGACATCAAATTACCTTAACTTTTAATTCTGAGTTTTTCAAAACCGTTGTTGGAGATGTT
>JBGSOH010000423.1:0-1600 GCA_041739205.1 Saprospiraceae bacterium | reverse complement strand
TGACACCGTAGAGATACTGAAAAGATTGGTAGATGATTCAGAATTGCTTCAATACAAAGAAGATTATGGCAAAACTATTATTTGTGCTTATGCTCGTATCGATGGATGGTCAGTAGGTATTGTAGCAAATCAAAGAATGGTCGTCAAAAATGCTGCCAAAGAAATGCAGTTTGGAGGAGTGATATATTCTGATTCGGCAGATAAAGCTACTAGGTTTATAATGAATTGTAATCAAAAAAAGATTCCACTAGTGTTTTTGCATGATGTGACGGGTTTTATGGTGGGAAAAAGATCAGAACATGGTGGTATTATAAAAGACGGTGCCAAAATGGTCAATGCTGTAGCCAACTCCACTGTTCCAAAATTTACCGTAGTGATGGGCAATTCTTATGGCGCAGGCAATTATGCCATGTGTGGTAAGGCTTATGACCCAAGGCTTATCGTAGCGTGGCCGACTGCTAAAATTGCGGTCATGGGTGGCACACAAGCAGCAAAAGTATTGACCCAAATCCAAGTATCTACGCTCAAAAAACGAGGTCAAGCACCTGATCCTGCAGCAGAACAAGCCTTATTCGAACAGACTAAAGCCAATTATGATGAGCAAACATCCGCCTATTATGCTGCAGCTAGGTTGTGGGTAGATGCCATCATTGATCCCAGGAAAACACGAGAATTTATTTCGAAAGGCATAGAGATGGCAGACCATGGTGTGGTGGAGAAATTTAATCCTGGAGTGATTCAGACCTAATCGTATAATATTTGAAGCCATTCATATAATTAGTTTTTCTATTGGATATACAATAAAAGAAATTGATTTTCCAAAGTTTATAAACATCATTTGCACTTAATCTGTTAGTTGACCATGTCTTATAGCTTAACATCCCATTACAAACCAACAGGTGATCAGCCAAGGGCTATCGAACAACTCTTAGCAGGCCTGAAGAAAAATGAACGTGCTCAAGTATTGCTTGGTGTCACGGGTTCAGGTAAGACTTTTACCATAGCCAATGTGATCGCAGAAATGGGACGACCCACTTTGGTATTGACCCACAATAAGACACTTACAGCACAGTTGTACGCAGAGTTGTGCGAGTTTTTTCCAGACAATGCGGTAGAATATTTCGTATCTTACTACGATTATTATCAACCAGAAGCATACCTTACTCATTCAGATACGTACATAGAGAAGGACCTCCAGATCAATGAAGAAATAGATAAACTGAGACTGAGAGCGACTTCATCTCTTTTGTCAGGTAGGAGAGACGTGATCATCGTTTCGTCCGTGTCGTGCATTTATGGTATGGGCAATCCTGAAGACTACAAAACAGGTATCATCAGGATAGAAAAAGGTCAGGTCATAAGCCGAAATGCTTTTTTGTATAGCTTGGTGCAGAGTTTGTATAGTCGTACGGAGACTGATTTTAGGCGCGGTACTTTTCGTGTGAAAGGAGATACTGTGGATATCAGCTTGCCCTATGTAGATTATGGCTATAGAGTCATCTTTTTTGGTGATGAAATCGAAGTGATAGAGCAACTAGAAATAGAAAGTGGCAAACGAATCACTGCTTTAGATCACGCTGCCATCTTCCCTGCCAATCTT
>JBGSOH010000359.1:0-17899 GCA_041739205.1 Saprospiraceae bacterium | reverse complement strand
TAAAACAGCATTAGAACAATGGCGCATAGCTTACGAAATAGCTCCAGGTTCTAATGGCAGGGTAAAATACCATTTTGAAGACGGCGCAACTATATACAAGTATTTATTCTCTACAACGGATGACGCATTATTAAAGTCAGCTTATGTTGATACTATAATGATGATTTATGACAAAAGGAAAGAATGTTTTGGTGATGAAGCTTATGTAAATGGCCTGAAAGGATTTGATTATTATTATCAATTTAGTTCATACACGACAGAAGCTAATGTTTATGAATTGTTTAAATCCAATTTTGATGTTAAAGGTAAAAATGCAGACTATTTTGTAGTAAATCCATTTACAAAAATACTTTATGATGGAGTTGTAGCAGGTACAATTTCGGCAGATGAAGGAAGAAAGTACACATCTTTAATTTTTGAAACAATTAAGCAAGGTTTGTCTACTTGTAAAGGTTCGGCATGTGATTCTTGGAATATTATAAACGAATACTCTCCTGTTATCTTAGAAGGTTTAGAGGGCATTGATGGGTTTTATGATTGTAATTATTACACTGAAAAGTATTACAACCTTTATACTGCTAATCCCGACAGTTGTGAAATTATAAATCTCGCATATGCCAGAATGCTTAGAGGTAATTGTCTAGAGACAGATGCTAAACTACTGGAGCTGAAGGATGTGAAAGCAAAAAAATGTTATGAGGCACCACCTGCGTTGAGTTGTGCTGCGCAAGGAAATGAGCATTATAGTCAAGGTAAATATTCAAAGGCAATTGATTCGTATCTAGATTGTGTTGAAAGTGCTGCAGATAATGAAGCTAAAGCTAAATACTCAATCCTTATTGCAAAGATTTATTATCGAGATTTAAAGAATTACGCTAAATCTAGAAAGTTTGCATTAGATGCTGCGAGATTAAAATCTTCTTGGGGTGAACCATATATGCTTATTGGAAATCTATATGCTTCTAGTGGACCATTGTGTGGACCTGGAAGAGGGTGGGAAAGTCAAGTAGTTACTTGGCCTGCCATTGACATGTGGACTAAAGCAAAAAATGTTGAACCACGACTTTCAAATGAGGCAAACCAACTAATTGCAAGATACAAACAATATATGCCTAAAAAAGAAGACATTTTTTTCAGGGGTGTTAAAGCAGGAGATTCATATTTTGTCCCTTGTTGGATTCAAGAAAGTACCACCATCAGAACTGCAGATTAAATCAAATCTTTATAGAAAACCCATATGATTTAAGTTCAATTTAAATGATATGGGTTTTTTATTTTATTGGTTGAATTTTTTATCTAAGAATAATTATTATTATTCATCTTCACCTGCTGCTGTAAGTTCTTTTTCGATATCTTCCATAAAAACAAAATCAACTGACTCTTCTACGGTCGGCACAATGTTTAGGATCGATTCAAGTCTTGAGATTTCAATTAATTTTTTAACAGCAGGGTGATTTGCACCGGTCAATACAAAACAACCATAATCTTTCCATAATCTATTTGCTGTCAAAATGGCACTTAAACCTGACGAATCGACATACTTTACATCAGTGATGTCTAAGATAAGATTTCTAACACCTTCATTCCTGAAAAAGACGAATTCTGACTTAAGATCAGGCGCTAAAATTGAGTTAAGATTCTCTTCATCAAGCTTTAGTATGGTATATCTATCTGTTTTATCTAATGTAAACTTCATTATTATTAATATTAAATGATGTACAATAATTTATTGACAATAATAATTGAAACTAAAATAAATATCATCTATTGTCAAGAAGGTGCAAAAGTACGAAAATTTAAATAATTTTTTGTAACATTTCTAAAATTAGTCAGTGATTGTGTTCAAAATTGAGATTTGGATCAACATTAGCAAGATAAAGTTTTAAAAATTAGGTTAAAAAGCATTAAGAATAATTATAATGTATTAATTTTGTACTACAATTTTAACAAATACTTATTATTTTAGACGACAATGTGAGGTTAATGATTGGTTAAAAACCAATATTTTTATATATTCTTATTGATGCTAATAATTATAAACCTTATATTTACACTTAATTATTTGTAATATGTAAAGTATGACAATTTAGCAGCTAATTTTACAGTGGCATGGTTTTGTACTAAGTAAATAACATCAACATCTTACCACTTTTTTTGTTAATGAAAATTAATGAGACTAAAAATGTGGTCTCATATTCTAAAAGTGTTAGTTGTCAGAATTTGTTAGCAATAATAAACTTAAAAAGGGGTTAAATGAACAACAGGAAGTTTTCACCAAAAGTAAAAAAAATAATACAATTAAGTCGTGAAGAAGCTATAAGGCTTGGTCATGATTATATTGGAACAGAGCATTTTCTGCTTGGGTTGATACAAGAGAAAGATAGCCTTTCTGTAAAGGTTTTAGATTCATTGGAAGTAAATATAAATGAACTGAAGCATAAAATTGAAAAAACACATGTTCCAAGACAAGAAGAAGAACTTGGGTACAATTATGGGAGTATTCCGCTTAACAAACACGCAGAAAAGGTTTTGAAGGTTACTTCCCTAGAAGCGAAGGTTTATAAAAGTGATGAGATAAAACCAGAACATCTGATGCTTTCCATACTGAAGCATGAAGAGAATATTGCGAATAAGATTTTGAGTGATTTTAATGTAGATTATGATTCATTCAAAGCAGAGATGGAGTACGTTAGACAAGAACAAGACCCAAATGCACCGGATTTTATGAATCAAGCTCCATCTGATTCAGATCTTCCAATGGATGATGACGACTCTGGAGATCAATATGGTAATACTAGAAAAGCAACTGGCAAGTCTCGAACTCCAGTCCTTGATAATTTCGGAAGAGACGTATCTAGACTTGCCGAAGAAGGTAAGTTGGATCCAATCATAGGAAGAGAAGTAGAAATAGAAAGAGTTTCCCAGATTTTAAGTAGGAGGAAGAAAAACAATCCAATATTAATCGGTGAGCCAGGTGTTGGTAAAACAGCTATAGTAGAAGGTCTAGCTCTGAGAATTATCCAAAGGAAGGTTTCAAGAACATTGTTTAATAAACGTGTTGTCATGTTAGATTTGGCGGCACTCGTAGCTGGTACTAAATATAGGGGACAGTTTGAGGAAAGAATGAAAGCCATCATGACCGAGCTTGAAAAAGCAAGAGATATCATTCTTTTTATTGATGAAATACACACCATTGTCGGTGCTGGAGGTGCTACAGGTTCACTAGATGCATCCAATATATTTAAACCAGCATTAGCTCGTGGCGAATTGCAATGTATCGGAGCATCCACACTAGACGAATATCGTCAATATATCGAAAAAGATGGTGCTTTAGATAGAAGGTTCCAAAAAGTAATCGTAGATCCACCTTCTCCAGAAGAAACAGTACACATCCTTCACAATATAAAAGTGAAGTATGAAGATTTTCACAATGTAAGTTATTCTAATGAAGCCATTGAAGCTTGTGTAAAACTAAGTGAAAGGTATATTTCAGATAGATTTTTTCCAGATAAAGCAATAGATGTAATGGATGAAGTGGGGGCAAGAACTCACTTGAAAAACATACATGTACCTAAATATATTGAAGATTTAGAGAAAGAAATCGAGACAGTAAAGGAGCAGAAAAATCAAGCAGTAAAAAGTCAGCAATACGAGAGAGCAGCTGATCTAAGAGATCAAGAGTCTAAACTTTTGAGAAAGTTAGAGCAGAATAAAGAAGAGTGGGAAGAAGAGGCTAAATCTAAAAAATATCCTGTCAATGAAGACGATATTGCTGAGGTAGTTTCTATGATGACTGGCATCCCTGTGAAACGAGTCGCTCAAAGTGAGTCCAATAAGCTCGTAAAAATGACCAAGGATCTCGAAGGAATGATCATTGGTCAAGATGAAGCGATTGTAAAAGTAACAAAAGCGATTCAACGTAATAGGGTAGGACTGAAAGATCCGTCCAAACCTATTGGTTCATTTATATTCTTGGGCCCAACTGGTGTAGGTAAAACGGAACTTGCAAAAGCGTTAGCTAGATATATATTTGATTCAGAAGATGCTTTAGTACGAATTGACATGTCTGAATACATGGAGAAGTTTTCAATTTCAAGATTGATAGGAGCGCCTCCAGGATATGTAGGATATGAAGAAGGTGGTCAGTTGACAGAAAAAGTAAGGAGAAAACCTTATTCTGTAATCCTGTTAGATGAGATAGAAAAAGCGCATCCAGATGTTTATAACATATTACTTCAAGTTTTGGACGATGGACAGTTAACTGACGGTCTCGGACGTAAAGTAGACTTTAAGAATACTTTGATTATTATGACATCTAATATAGGTGTTAGACAATTAAAAGATTTCGGACAAGGACTCGGTTTTGCTACATCTAGCAGACAAGAAAATGCTGAAGAGAATACTAAGGCAGTAATTCAAGGAGCTTTAAAGAAAACATTTTCACCGGAGTTTTTGAATAGAATAGACGATGTTGTCATATTCAATAGTTTAGAGCAAGAAGATATTTTCAAAATTATAGAGATCAACCTCAAGCATTTATTCAAACGTATGAATAACTTGGATTATGAATTGGTCATGTCTGATGAGGCAAAGAAATTTGTTGCTGAAAAAGGTTTTGACCCGCAATTTGGTGCAAGACCTCTCAATAGGGCAATACAGAAATATGTAGAAGATCCTCTTGCAGAATTTATACTAGGAGAAAATCCTGAAAAAGGAAGCAAGCTTTTGGCTGAGATAAATGAGGAGAAAAATGGTATAAAAATTGTACTATTCGCTTCTGCAAACACACATGAAGACATTAAATAAGAAATATTGATAAGTAAAGTGCATTAATTGAGAGAATTAATGCACTTTTATATTTATATTTGCAGAATAATTAAACAAAAACAAAAAACATTTGGCAAAAGGTAGAGTACAACCACAATCTAAAGTTCAGGATGACAAGTATAATTACAGACTGAATAGAGAGATCACTGTCCCGCGAATCAGATTGGTCGGCGACAATTTAGAAGAATTATCAGAAGCTGCTAATAAGGTTATTGAGCCTGGCGTTTTTAGTACTTACCAAGTATTAGGTTGGGCAGAGTCATTAGAGCTAGATTTAGTGGAGATTAGTCCAAATGCAGATCCACCTGTTTGTAAAGTCATAGATTACAAGAAGTTTATCTATGATAGAAAGAAAAAAGAAAAGGAATTAAAAGCTAAAACAGCAAAAACCGTTATAAAAGAAATCAGATTCGGTCCTAACACCGATGATCACGATTTTGACTTTAAGGTAAAGCATGCCATTAAGTTTCTAGAAGATGGAGATAAAATAAAAGCATACGTTCAGTTTAAAGGTAGAGCAATCGTCTTTAAAGATCGTGGTGAGTTGATTTTGTTGAGATTTCTAAAAGAACTTGAAGAATTGGGTGCTGCTGAAGAACTTCCAAAGTTAGAAGGAAAGCGTATGATCGTTATGATCTCACCAAAGAAAAAGAAAGTTCAATAATATTACCATAAAATTTCTTATTTTAAAAGACTTTAGAATTTATTTTGCAGTAAATGACTAGTGTCTGTGTAATAATCTTTCCATATTAAACAAAATGTTGCAATAGCAAGAAAAAAAGATGTTACTATATATGTAATATTAAATCCTTTGCTTACCTTTGCAGGCCTAAAAGAAGTAGTTATGCCTAAAATGAAAACGCATTCAAGTGCAAAGAAAAGATTCACACTTACTGGAACAGGTAAAGTGAAGAGATTTCAAGCAAATGCACGTCACTTGATGAGAAAAAAGTCTAACAAAGCAAAGACCAGATTATTAGGGTCTACACTTGTTAGCGTAGCAGATTCTGCAAAAATCAAAAGATTGCTTTGTCTGTAAGATTTTAATTTATTTTTTAACGAGAGTACAGGTAAAAAGAATTCCTTTTAAGAGTCCCTGTATTGCACTAAAACACAATAGTTATGCCTAGATCAGTTAATTCAGTTGCATCAAGAACAAGAAGAAAAAAAATTCTTAAAGCAGCTAGAGGTTACTTCGGAGCAAGAAGTAAAGTTTACACAGTAGCAAAAAATGCTTTAGAGAAAGCATATACCTACGCATTCAGAGACAGAAGAAACAAAAAAAGAGCTTTCAGAAGACTTTGGATCATCAGGATTAATGCAGCTACCAGACAATACGGAATGTCATATTCTAAATTTATTTTTGCATTAAACCAAAAAGAAGTAGGTCTTAATAGAAAAGTATTAGCAGACCTTGCTATGAATCACCCTGAAGCTTTTAAAGCAGTAGTTGATTCTGTAAAATAAGTCAATAAACCAATTGAAAACGTAAAAAGAGCTTATCATAATGATAGGCTCTTTTTTTTTATATTTAGAATGCTATTTTTTTGACTTCATCTGTGTAAAAAGGTTTTTTGAAAAGCTAACTGATTATCTTCTTATTACGTTTTAAAAAGCGACTACAATTATTTAACTTAGTTTTTAAGTAGTTTTGAATTCCTTTTCGAACAGTTGTATTTTAAAAAGGCCGGAATGGATTATGTAACTATAGTTTAATTTAAGCCGTTTATTTAAATGGTTAAAATTTCTTTCTTGAAAATAAGTAAAAAAAAAGACGATCCACTACTGAATCGTCTCTATTTTTGGGAGGCTAATGGGGCTCGAACCCACGACCCTCGGTACCACAAACCGATGCTCTAACCGACTGAGCTATAACCTCCGTCTTACTAAAAATAAACTAACTCACGGCTTCATAAATTTTTAGTGGTGCAAAAGTATAAAACATTTATTTAATATGGGTAATATCTAGCATATTTTTATTCAAAAAATATTAAAGGTAATCCATTTGTGAATAAGTGACTTTGAATTTTTGTTGTTTTTTAGATATAAGAAATGTTTAATAGGGTAGGTTTTACTGAACTTCTCGGTGGAGTATTGTCTTTAGTTATATAATTTGTAATGTTTTAACTTTTAGAAGTTAGTTACGTAATTGCTAAACTAACTGTATTTCATATCATTTCTTTGTAGCTTATTTGAGATCTGATTAAACATTCCAAGTAACATAAGCGGCATAAGTTTTAGAAATAGTTATATAACTACATTTATTATAATATATAATACAAACAAAAAGTAGAAATATTACTACACAATTCATTTCTATAATGTATCTTTACCCAAAATATAGATAGGTTTTAAACATTGTTTAGAAATATCTATAGATTTTGGTTCTCTATATTGAATAGAATTTGCCGGTTTGGGCTTGAGTTGATTTGTAAAATATGTCTTTAAATCAAGAATTAATATCTGACAATTTTTCAGTGTTGCTACGTGAAAATCCTGAGCAAGCACTTCACTCCATGTACCAAAAGTATTATTCGATGCTTTGTTATCAGGTTATGTCTATTCTAAAAGATAGGTCAATTTCAGAGGATATCGTTCAGGAAGTTTTTCTAGAAATTTGGAAAAAAAGAGAAGAACTTGTCGTTCAGCAATCTATAGAAGGCTATCTAAAGCGCGCCTGTAGAAACCGCACCCTAAATTATATAAGAGATAATCATGTCAAGTGGGAAGATGAATCTAGTCTTGCAGAGCAAGAAGATACTGGGTTTACTTTCGAACAATACCTTTCGGCTGAAGAGTTGAATCTAAAAATTAACAATGTTATTGCAGAGTTACCTGATAAATGTGGTGTCGTTTTTTCGTTGAGTAGATTTGAAGATATGAGTTATGCTGAAATAGCAAAAGAACTTAGTATTTCAGTAAAAACCGTTGAAAATCAGATATCTAAAGCATTGAAAATTTTGAGAAGAGAAATATATAAAAAAAGTAGTTTTGAATAGGGGTATCCCCGTTATATGGTGTCATATTATTGAAAAGTGATATAAATGAATTATTCAGATAAACTGAAATACGTACAAAAGTACCTAACTGATGAAATGTCTTCATCGGAAAAGGAAAGTTTTGTCACTTGGGTAGATGAGAGTGAAGAGAACAAAATCTTATATGAGCAGTTAGGCGGTATATGGGATAATGCAACTTATGTCCAGTCAGAGGAATTTAATTATGAAGACGCATACAACCAACATTTATCTTTATTGCACAAATCACAGACAATTGAAAAAACGACTAAAATAGTAAAGTTCAATTACTTTAGATCTATAGCCGCAATATTGGTCTTTGCATTATTAAGTATCGCAGTATTTAAATGGTCATTTGGCGAACAGATTATTGAAGCCAAGAATGAAAGTATTTTCGTTACCTTAGATGATGGCAGCAAGGTTTGGTTAGATAAAGATTCAAAACTTCAAATTTCAAAATTGACTGAAAATTCTAGACTAGTGAAGCTAGTAGGGAAGGCGTTTTTTGATGTAGCTCACCAAAATAACAATCCATTCAAAATAGAAACTAAAAATGCTGAAATTAAAGTTTTAGGCACCAAGTTTTTAGTCGATACAAAGGCAGAATTGGTAAATGTAAAGGAAGGAAAAGTTGAGGTATCTAATCAGCAAAAAGCTGTAATCCTAACTAAAAATCAATCAGTATCGTTTAAAGGTAAAGTAGTCTCTAATATCAAGGATGAAACATTCGATGCTAATTTGCTTTGGTTTAACGAAGATTTAATTTTCGATAATGTAGCTTTTGACAAGGTAATTTCTGATATTTCTAAGGAATACGCACTTACCATAGAGTTGCCTGAACAAAATAATTGGAAAAATTGCGGCTTTACATCAGGCTCGTTAAAAGGAAATACCATCGAGCAGATATTAATGATACTTGAGATAACTTATGAATTGGAATACGCTAAAAAGAGTTCAAATTCATACAAGTTTACGAAAGTCAATTGTAAATAATTAATCACTTTAATTTATAAATCTAACTTTTATAGGTTCTAAATAAAGTTTTTAGTTATTGTGGTTTTATGATTAAATCACAATCCAACCTAAAATCCTAATAGTTTTTGAGTTAAATTAGTACCTTTGGAACTTAATGTATATTATTAAATTTTAGGAATTAAAATTGGTCAGGAGTTTTTTTATAGCAGTTTTTATATTTACTTACTCCGCTTTGTGTCATTCGCAGACAAGGCCTGATGAAACGTTAATTAACTATACAGCATACCATAAACCACTTCGTATAGTTTTAAAAGATCTATCCAAGATATCAGATGTTAATATTATTTATTCTGAATCAAGGATACCATCTGATAGTCTTATTAATATCTCAGTGACGAAGGAAAAATTGGGTGATGTCCTACATTTAATACTAAAAGTACATAACCTGACTTATGAAATAGTAGGCAATCAACTTGTATTAGCTAGACGACCTAAAGATAACCAAGGTAATTCCAAAACGATTTATGGATACATAAGAGATAAAATATCTGGTGAACTGCTAGTCGGTGCAAATGTTTTTGTTACCAATGGAAGTAGAGGGACCAATTCAAATGAATATGGGTTTTATAGTTTTAAAATTAACCAAAAGTTAGAAAGGATACACTTTTCATATTTGGGATATAAGTCTGAAATTTTGGAGATGTATATCCAGAAAGATACATTTATTAATATCTATCTTCAACCAGATGGCTTGTTGAATGAAATCATCGTACTAGACGATCTTCTAGACGAAGAATATGAAAATACAGCATCACAACAGAACCTTCACATAGATAAAATACTATCGTCAAATCATTTAGCGGGTGAAGCAGACTTATTCAGGTATTTAGGTGGGTTGGCTGGCGTATCTACCGGTGCTGATGGGATCGGTGGTCTGAACGTACGTGGTGGATCATCAGATCAGAATCTCGTCTTATTGGATGGCGTACCCGTTTACAACACAGGTCATGCCATGGGTATTTTTTCTATTTTTAATTCAAGTGCTATAAAGAGTGCAAGTTTTTATAAGGGAGGTATTCCTGCGCGTTATTCGGGACGGCTATCATCTGTCATTGATGTTCATACTAAAGATGGTAATTTTAATAAATTTGGTGGTGAAGTTTCACTAAGTACCATTGCTGCCAAGGCTACATTAGAAGGTCCTATTGTAAAGAATAAAAGTAGTTTTATTGTTTCCTTCAGGCGCACATTTATTGATGTTTGGATCAAGGAAATCACAAAATTTCAAAATCGTGATAGACAACGACAAGGTTTGGCTAATTATTATTTTCAAGATTTTAATGCTAAACTTAATTTTAATATAGGTAAAAAAACTCGATTATTGTTATATACCTTTCAGAGTAAAGATGAATTTTTTAATAATTCTTCTTCGATTGATGGAGATATTGTCCAAGAGAAAAATGATCAGAATCTGAATTGGGGAAATAAAATATATTCACTAAGGCTTAATAGCCAACTTAATAAATCGTTATTTTTGCGTACTTCGGCATATCAAACAAGTTATAATTTTGAAAGTTATCGCAAAAACCTTTCATCTTCTAAGGTTGATTCAGGTGCAGTTGAAACGTTTTTTGATGCTTCATTATATGAAACTGCTGTGAATGAATTCGGTGTAAAACAAGATTTTGATTGGTTGCCAAATAATAAACACACGTTAAAGTTTGGCCTTGGGTTTATAAAAAGAAATTTTGACCCTAGGGTTACGAATGTATCTCAGGATGATTTTGGTGCTCCATCTGATCTAATTGATGTCAATACAATTAAAGGTTTGAATCCAAAAGCGAGTGTTTCGGGTAGTGAATGGAATGTATATGTAGAAGATGAGATTAGTTTAGGGGATGGTCTTAGAATCAATGGTGGATTGAACTTTTCCACTATTCTTACCCAAAATAAGAAACAATATACTTCTTTACAACCAAGGTTAGCATTACTAGCAGGGGGAGAAAACCTGTATTTTAAGTTTGGGATATCTAAGATGCAACAATACTTACATTTATTAACAAATAATGGATTAGGTCTCCCCCAAGATATTTTTGTGCCTACGAATGATGTACTTCCACCACAAAGATCCTGGATATTTAATACATCATTTGGTTATAGGACAAATGATGGCTATAGGTTTGGTATGGAAGTTTACTACAAACGACTGGATGATATTAGTAGTTTTAAAGAAGGTGGAGGAATTGATATAAATCAAAATATTAATTGGGAAAATGGAGTGCCTGTTGGGACAGGAAATGCATATGGTTTGGAGACGTTTTTTGAAAAAGTCACTGGTAAAACACTCTTTTCACTAAATTATTCATATTCACTTTCTGATAGGACATTTCCAAATATTAATAATGGTCAGACTTTTCCTTTTGGATTTAATAGAGACCATAATGTGAAATTTTCTGTAACATATAGATTGTCCCAATTTTCTGAATTTTTGGTAAACTGGTCATATTCATCAGGGAATTATTATTCACAGCCAAGTGGAATTTCAGTGCCAATTTCTGGTCAACCTGTGTTTGTTTATTTAGAAAAAAATAATGCTACTTTCCCGGACTTTCATCGACTTGATTTTGGTTTTAGTTTTTATAATGTATATAAATGGGGTAGGGCTAAGTTCTTTTTGGGGCTTTATAATGCCTATAATAGAAATAATCCATTTTACTCGGAATTAGTAAGAACAAATAATAATACAGGAAAATATGAACTTAGAAATTACAGCTTATTGCCATTACTACCTACTATAAGCTACAGTATTTCATTTTGATAATTTAAGGTAACGAGCCCATTTTACTTGAATTTAATAGTAATGTAGTATTATTTCTATAAAAACTGTAAAATATACATGACATATTATTAATTATTCTAATATATTACTCATATTTGTGGCTAAATTCATCTATGAGGATTTTAAAATATATATTTTTCTTTTTTGCATTATTCTTATTAGGGTGTGTGGATATTACCCCTTTGACGTCCGATACATCGTCAGATAAGATGTTTGTACTATGTGAAATGGAAGTCGGTAAAAGAATTATAGCTAATATTTATTATACAGGAGATGTTACTGGCAAAAAAATAAGACAAGTCAACAACCAAGATTTATTGTCATTTTCACTGGCAGAGGGTGATAAAGATTGGGGATATGCATTTGAGTATCAAAGAAGAGATTCCCTGTTTTACATTGAGCCTGAAAAATTTGAAATCATAGAAGGTCTATCATATAGATTTTTAGGCATTGGTCAAAATGTTAAAGGTGTGGACCCCAAAATACAAATACCCATTTCTGTAACTCTTGACACTTTTTTGATAAATGATCATGTTGTCAATTATGATAATGGTATGGCTCATTCAGAATTATCAGGAGTACTAATCTTACCTAAAGGAATTAGCAAATCTTCTTTTTTTTATATAGTACCCAAATCTGAAAACGATTTAACTTGGATCTTAACAAGTATTTTTAACGCCAATGGACAGGCATTTCATAAATTAGCCCATAAAGAAGGCTTTTTAATTGATTATGCTATGTTAAATACTAACGAAATAAAAATAAAATTATCTATCAAAGAAAATCAAGCAACATCTAAAATCGCTTTTGACTTTTATAATGTCACTGAATCATTTTATAGATATAATGTATATGCATCAAATGTTTTTAGTGGAGGTAGTACAATTACTGCAAATCCGCCGATAGCTGGCTTTAATGTTCAAACAGATAAGGCTTTTGGTAGTTTTAGTGCTTTGAAAAAAACAAGTAAAACTTACATTATTAAATAAACATGTTATATATAAAAATATAACAACCAATACTTTTTTATACTTTTGATAAATTACAATCAGAAAGATAAATCAAAAACTATATTTCATCTCTTAGTTAATTAGACTTTTAAATTATTCTAGCTTTCGCTTTAAATATCTGCCAAGCATTTATTTTTATATAATAATTTAAGTAAATACAATATTTATGTGGTTTTATTCAATGTTTAAAATTTTGATTAATAGATAAGTAGTAATAAAATGTAGTTTATTGTGCATAAAATACTACATAAATGTAAATAATCTTACAAAAATGTAGGGGTATTGCAGTTGCTTTTGTGTCCTATAATCGTAACACCCAAATACCTAATAATATGAATGCAATAGAAATAATAAACGCTTTAAAAGAGTTTTCTTTGACAAGTTGTCTTGATGAACTAGAAATAAAGGACCTTGTAAGATTTGGAGAGATTCGAGTCATTGAAAAACATAAACATGTATTTGAAGCTGGAGAAGCAAGTGATGAAATTTTCTTTTTGTTTAAAGGTGTTGTCAAAATAACGACTTATGCATCCGATGGAAGAGAAGTTATAAAAGTAATCCTTCACCCACAAGCTATTCTAAGTGAACATAGTATTGCCGGTGAAAAAATAAGAACTAACAATGCAGTAGTAATGACATCTGATGCAGTATGTTTGTCAGTAAAAGTGGAGTTTATTAGAGAGTTAATGTGCAAAAATGGTGCTTTGGCCAATAATATTATTGATTTACTTGGTAGAAAGTTAAAATATAATGAAGAGCGTCTAGAATCTTTGGTATTGAATGATGCAAGGGAACGAATTGTACAGTTTCTAAAAGTTAATGCTCAATCTTTTGGTCAAGCAGTAGGCTATGAACTATTATTGAGACATGACTTTACGCAACAAGACATCGCAAACTACACTGGCACATCACGTCAGACAGTTACGACGGTACTAAACGATCTAAAGAAAACCAATAAAATACATTTCAAAAGAAAATCAATTTTGATAAGAGACATTAAGGCTTTATGTTGAAATTGATTGTTTTTCTCATAATTTAGTTATACCTGAAATTGTAAAAAAAGGTAGATTCAAAAGTGAATCTACCTTTTTTTTGCTCAAAAGTTTTCATATTTGAAAATAATGATTACTTTTGCGTCGCTTTAAAAGAAAGCACTAGGAAGAGTGGCAGAGCTGGTTGATTGCACCGGTCTTGAAAACCGGCGTACCTGAGAGGGTACCGGGGGTTCGAATCCCTCCTCTTCCGCTGAAAGGAGCATCCTGTAAGTTATACTTATAAGATGCTCTTTTTTTTTGTTGTGAGCTAAATTAAAGTAATCATTTATTTTACTTCAGTAATAAAATACAAAGATAATGGGAAGAGCATTCGAATATCGACGTGCAGCCAAAGAAAAAAGATGGGCAACTATGTCTAGGATATTTCCTAAAGTATCCAGAGCAATTACTATGGCAGCTAAGGAAGGCGGTCCAGATCCAGAGACCAACTCCAAACTTAGACTAGCTATCCAAGCGGCAAAAGCTGCTAATATGCCTAAGGACAATGTGGATAATGCCATTAAACGTGCATCTGGAAAGGATGGTGATGATTACACTGAAGTAAATTATGAAGGTAAAGGACCACATGGTGTGTTGGTATTTGTAGAATGTGCAACTGACAATACCGTAAGAACCGTTGCTAATGTGAAATCTTATTTCAATAAAGCTGGTGGAGGTATCGTCCCTACTGGTTCGCTTGAGTTTATGTTTAATCGGAAAACAGTGGTGGAATTTGAAAAACCTGCTAGTTTTGATCCGGATGAATTTGAACTTGAAATGATTGATTTTGGATTAGAATCTTTTGAATTGGATGAAAACACCGTATATGCATATGGTAATTATACGGATTTCGGTACTTTGACAAAAGCAATAGAAGAAAAGGGAATTCCGATTACCAAAGCAAATTTGCAAAGAATACCTACTACTCCAGTAGATTTTTCTGATGAACAAATGGTGGATATAGAAAAAATGCTCGATAAGTTAGAAGATGATGATGATGTACAAGCGGTATATACAAATATTGCATAGATAATTCACCAATAAAACCATTAACAAAGGGCTTCAATGACATAAATATTTTGTTTATGGGACTAGTTTATTTTCTAAAAACTATGATTTGAACTACTAGATTAGTCATATTTGGTACGACTTGAGTTGTATTTAGTTGAATATGAAGCATATACTGAAGACGTATATTTATTTGTAGAAAAAATCCTACTTTAGTTCGGTTTTTAGTTAAAAATGACTATTTTTGTAATGCATTTAAGATTTTTGTGGTAAAGCTAATAGAGAGATATTAGTTTAAATTGAGTGGTTACAATACCCATTTGTTGAGAGAATGAATAGGTTTAAAACAATATTTGACAATCAATACTTGAAATTATGGTGCAGTTTTTTGACAAAGAAATATTATTGATAGATGATGATAAAATGCATTTATCCATTCTTGAAGAAAGAATTAAAACTTTAGGATTTAAAAATGTAATTACTGCCAATAATTACAAGTCAGCGGTTCTTGTTTTAGATACTTTAGTACCAGACCTAGTGATTACGGACCATTTTTTGGACAATTCTAAAACAAGTTTGGACTTTGTCAAAGAATGTCTTTTATTTAGAGACATACCTACCATCGTTATTACAACATTTCATACAGAAAAAATATTTGATGAGATTCTCGCATTGACTCCAATAGATTTTTTATCAAAGTCTTGCAATGATTTTGAACTATCTAAATCGCTAAAACTTGCATTTTCTAGATTATTACAACAGTCGCAAACTTCCAAATTGAAAGAATTTTTCTTTGTTAAAGTAGGAAAGAACATTAAAAAAATTTGCTTAAATCAAATAGAAATGATTTCTGTGGATGGGAAATATTTGAATATTAGTGTAGATGGGCGTTCTTATATAGTCCGCTCAGCCCTGATTGATTTTATAAAAAGATTACCACCAAATTTTATCAAAGTACACCAGTCATTTATTGTTAACTTGGACTTTGTGGAGACAATTCTTGTAGAAGAAAGTAAAGTAAAATTGAAAACATGCGAAGCTGATTTTAGCAGAACATTTAAGAAACAATTAATGAGCTCATATTTTGTTTCCTAATTATTTTGGGGGACTAACTTTGCTAGGTCTTTGAATTTTTTTAGTTTTAGTTTTTACACTGGCTCAATCACACAAAATCAAAACTTGCTCATGGCAAATGAAGCATTTACGACGATATTAATTGTATTTTGTATTTTCAAGATATTCCTTACTATTTTTTTATCGGTTCTTTTATACCGAAAACACAAAAAAATTAGGGAGCTATTAGATTTTAGAAATCAAACATATGGAATAATTGCACACGACTTAAAGTCGCCGTACATATCTTATTTTAAAATTATAGAAAGGTTGCACAAGGCTGTTGCTGAAGGAAATATTCCATAAGCAAATGAGCAACTTGATTATCTTGAGAATAGCTTTTATGCAACAAAAAACATTCTGTTTAACATGATGAAATGGTCACAATTATCTGAAAAAAATCAAATTCAAAAGCATGAACTAACCATCATATCGGAGTTTTTAAATGAATCAATTGAGCATTTAGTTGCTTACGCTAAATTAAATAAAATTTTTCTGCAATCCCACGTTAATTCAAATGTGACCGTTCTTATTTCTAAGCATTATGTTTCTGCAGTGCTTCGAAATTTAATTGATAATATTATTAAACATTCTGATGCTTCTCAGATAGATTTATATGCTGAAATTGATGCTAAAAATTTAATAATATGCATAAAGCATAATGGTATAAAAACACCTGATGAAATTAGAAAATTATTGCTAAAACAAATGAAAACGAATACAGCTATAAATAGATTTGGGTCTATGGGTTTGGGTTTATCCATCATAACTAAATCATTGAAAAAATGCAATGGTTCGATTCAAATAAGTAAAAGTGAAAATGAAGAATCTATTACCGTTTATTTTCCCATATTTAAATAGATGAAATTGACATAAAAGATAATCTGGTTTGTTTTATGCAAAACACAATGATTATTTCTATTCGTCGCAAAGAATTCCTTCACAGAGCTGAATATGGACCAATTATGGCCTTTGAAGTAAATAGATAAAACAATCAATTTACATCGTGATCGTGACAATATAATATCTTAAACTCCTATTATCATCAATGATAGATAACTATCAAATTTACTAACTAAGAGAAAATTAATCTACTACTGTATAAAAACCAAATTTGTAATAAATTCAAATTATTAATAGTTTTTGGCTACAATAAATTGTTTACTAGGATCATGCAATTGATAAAATATATGATTTAATTATATGTAATTTAGTCATATATGATTCACTTAATGACAAAATCTGCAACCCAATGGTAAATTTGGTCAGTTTGGACTTGAACTCATTGTGTTGAATGAATTTACCAATAATTAAAATAGTTTTGCTTACTATTTTACTGAATTAATATTATGTAAATACTTATATAATAATGAAATATGTATTAATTAAATTATTAATATATTTGTTCTTGCAATTTTGATAAAATGTTCTTTTTACCTTAATTCAAAATGTGGATAGGGTTTGATATATCTAAAAGGTTCCTTAGAGTAGAGTCCTATCTTATTTCACAATTTTGCATTTACACTTCCACTGATGTAAAATTCGTGTATTTTAAATTCAGTCAGTGTTCACCAACAGTTGATTATTTACTTTTTTTAGCCTATTAAATATTATATAATGAAACGATTAGACATTAAATTATTTATTATTATTTTTTTCATTTTGATTATTCCAAACTGGTCAGTTTCATTGAATGGACAAGTTACGTTAACATTGTTAGAGATTGGGCCTAGAAGTCAAGATGAAAATAAGTGTTATCAAGTAAATTTGTCAAATCATAGTTCAAAAGACTTGACTCTAGCGGGTCAAAATTATAGATTGTATTATGATGCGAGCAAAGCTTTTCTCATTGAAAACTCAATATCATCGTTATTACCAAAAGATTATACCAATCTTCATCTTGTTCAACATTTTTTTGATGTAGATGCTTCAGGTTTTGGTGCACTACCATATGATGGACATTTAGGATTTATAAATTTGGCTACTGACCTTCTAAATCACACAGACAAAGGTATAGTCCTTCCATCGGGTGCAACTACCGATATTTCTATTGCTGAAATGTGTTTTGATGTGTTT
>JBGSOH010000349.1:0-7763 GCA_041739205.1 Saprospiraceae bacterium | reverse complement strand
GCAAATGGAGGAAGTACTGTAGAATGTTTGAGCAATGCAACTACTCCTACACCACCCGTTGTGACTGATGTTTGTGGTACAAACATTAATCCAGTATTGGTTTCTACTATTACTTTGCCTTCAAGTTTAACTTGCGAAGGTGTTAGAACTTATACTTATATTTACACGGATTGTTCAGGTCTTGTATCAACTTGGGCATATGTCTATACGATTGATCATACCATCGTACCAGTTGTACCAGTTAATGGTGGAAGTACAGTGGAGTGTTTAGCTAATGCAATTGCACCTACACCTCCTGTCGTTATGGATGTTTGTGGAACAAATATTCCTGCAGTTTTAGTATCAACAATAGATAATCCTTTGACCATAACATGTGAAGGTACAAGAACATATAATTATACATACACCGATTGTTCAGGCTTAGTTTCCAATTGGTCTTATGTTTACACCATTGATCATTCTACATTGCCTGTTGTTCCATCAAATGGTGTGAGTACTGTACAATGTCTTGCTGATGCCATTGCACCTACTACACCTAACGTTGTAGATGTTTGTGGAACTGCAATAGCTCCAGTTCTAGTTTCTACTGTAGACAATCCTTCTACTTTCTTATGTGAAGGTACTAGAGTATATACTTATTCTTATACAGATTGTGCTAACTTAGTTTCTACGTGGACCTTTACTTATACGATAGATCATGCGACATCACCAGTTGTTCCTGCTAACGGAGCAAGTGCTGTTCAATGTCTGGCAAATGCAACAACACCTGTTTTACCAACAGTAGTAGATGTTTGTGGTGCTTCTATCACGCCAGTATTGGTTTCTACTGTTGATTTACCTATGACAATTACTTGTGAAGGAACAAGAACTTACAATTATTCTTACACAGATTGTGCAGGATTAGTTTCTACTTGGGCTTATGTATATACAATTGTGCATACTGCTTCGCCTGTTCTTCCAGCAAACGGATCAAGTGTTGTAGAATGTTTAGCTAATGCTATTGCACCTGTAACTCCTACTGTGACAGATGTATGCGGTACAAATATTGCTGCTGTTTTAGTTTCAGTCACAACAAATCCAACAACAATTGTTTGTGAAGGTATTAGAACATATACATATTCTTACACAGATTGTGCAGGCCTAGTTTCAACTTGGCAATATGTTTATACTATTGATCATACCACTGCCCCTGCTTTACCATCTAATGGAGCAAGTACACTAGAATGTCCGACAAATGCAATTGCACCTACTACACCAGTAGTGACTGATATTTGTGGAAGTAATATTCCTGCAGTTTTGGTTTCAGTGGTTAATGCTCCAGTTTCATTAACTTGCGAAGGGTCAAGAACTTATACATACTCTTACACAGATTGTGCAGGTTTAGTCTCTAATTGGACATATGTTTATACGATTGATCATACTATAGCACCAGTTGTTCCAGCTAATGGAGCAAGTACTGTTGAATGTTTAGCGAATGCTACGGCTCCAACACCTCCAAGTGTGGTTGACGTTTGTGGAAATTCAATAACTCCTGTTTTAGCTTCAACAATTGACAATCCTATGCCATTAACATGTGAAGGCACAAGAACTTACACCTACACCTATACTGATTGTTCTGGTTTGATTTCAAATTGGTCATATGTATATTCAGTAGATCGCACATCTGCTCCAGTTGTAGTTGCTAACGGATCGAGCACTGTTCAGTGTTTGGCAAATGCAACAGTACCAACACCACCAACAGTAGTAGATGTTTGTGGAAATACAATTACGCCTGTACTTGCTTCTACAGTTGATCTTCCTGCCTCACTTACTTGCGAAGGCACAAGAACATATACCTATACTTATTCAGATTGTGCATCTTTGGTTTCGACTTGGGTGTATACCTATACTATTGACCACTCTACTGCTCCAATTGCACCTTCAAATGGTACTAGTACAGTTGAGTGTATCGCATCTGCTGTCCCTCCAACTTTACCTGTAGTTTTAGACATTTGTGGTAATGCTATTACACCAAGTTTAGTTTCCACAATCACAAACCCTAGTACTTTTAGTTGTGAAGGTACAAGAGTTTATAACTATACTTATACAGATTGTGCTGGTCTTTCAGATAGCTGGTCATACACTTACGTTATAGATAGAACAAATATCTTACCTACGGAATTTGGTGGTCCAGTAGCCACAAGTTCAACTATCAAAATTGTCCTTGATACAATTCCTCCAGTGTTGCCAATTATCAGAGATGTGTGTGGAAATACGTTGACTCCAGTTGGACCTATCAGAGGTGGAACATATGTAAATGGTAATTGTACAGGAACTATCACATATTCATATACTTATACTGATTGTGCGGGTGTATCTATTCCGTGGACTTATACTTACAATGTAGATTGTGGTCAATTGAATATTAAAGTTTTCTTAGAAGGTCCGTTTAATAATACGACAGACAAAATGGAAACTACTTTAAATAGCAACCATTTGTTGCCTGGTCAAGATAAAGGCATGTCTTCAAGTCCAACTATTCAAGGTTTTGCGCCATATACACCATTCGGTCAACCGTACAACGCTGCACCATGGTCGTACAATACAAATACTGGTGCTAATTATGGAGATGCAACAGCACCTTCTGCTCCAGTTGGCGTATTGTCTTATCCAGCTCATGTGGTGGATTGGATATTAGTAACTGTAAGAGAGAACGGAATCCTTCCTGCCAATAATACATTTACATGTGCAGCTTGGGTACATAACAATGGTCAAGTTTCTTTCCCAGAATCATGTACTGGCTTAACTATAGATCCTGCTAAGAATTATTACGTTGTTATCCAGCATAGAAATCACATTGGTGTGATGGATACCGCTGCGATTATGGATGGGGGTACTAATTTGAAAATGGATTTTACTATCCAAGATTCTTATAAGCCAACATTCAGGTTTGGTCAAAAACAAGTGAAAACCAATGTATGGGCATTATATGCTGCCAATTCGAATCAATCAGATTCACGATCAAGTATCAATTCAGCAGATAGAACCATCTGGAGATTAGACCAAAACAAAGTGGGATACACAAGAGGAGATCATAACATGAATGCAAGTGTAAATTCTGGTGATGAGACAACATGGAAGTTGAATCAGAATAAGACAACAGGAGTTATTTTTAATTAATTAAAAATCAGTAAAATGAAACATTATTTAGTAATATTTTTGTTTGCATTTAGTTTGCAAATAGGTGTGTCCCAAACAATGACGTGGTTACCATCAAATAAAGTGAATACTGGTTGTAAGGATATGAGCAATGCAAAAAAGAACATTCTTTGTTATAAGTTGCAATATGTTCCTGAACAAACTGGTGTTCTCACTAGCTACACTACTGGTTTTTGGGCTGATTGCCTTAACGGTAATTCTAACATAGTCCTCAATCAATCTTGTAGTATGATTGACAATAGTCAACAAATGCCTGCTTGTGAAAAGTTTGGTAAAACCCTTTTAAATTGTTCTGGTAATTCTGGGGCAAAAGCAAGTAATTTTGTCAAGAAGGGTGTTCCAATTTATTTGCATCAAATTTGTTTTCAAATTGACTCCAAGCAAGAAGTGAACGTCATGGAAGATGATTTGCTTGATCTGACTACTAGTATAGATGTAGAAGGAGAAACTGCAAAAACATTCTTCCCTACTTACAAAACACTATCCTTCAAAAATGATCAATGGGTAGACTTTGTAAAAACGGATGAAATTGCCTTGACTTTGCAGAAAAAGTTTTCGAAATCATCTCTTAAATGGACGCCAGCAAACGAAACAGGGAATGGTTTTTACTTGATAGAGAGATCATCTGACAACAGGATTTTTAATCCAATTTTTAGAGTTGAAGATGGTCCTGATCATAAAGTAGATGCTCATTATTTGTTTACGGATACAGATAAAATGATTGGTGAGGCATATTATCGAATTACTTACCAAAGTTTATCAGACCTTAACACAGTTTCTAATGTTGTAAATGTTATTTACGAATCAGATGTTACTGTTGAATTGTATCCAAATCCAGCAATTGATTATATCAATTTAAGGGTTGATTCAAAGGATGAAATTGTTACGTACAAAATTTTTGATTCTAATGGTCTTCTTAGGGCAAATTCAAAAGTTAAGTCTAATGAATTACATAAATTGGATGTCAGTTCTTTCGGTTCAGGGGTTTATAATATAACCATTGAAACTAAAGAAAATTTCGTTTCTCGTAAATTTATAGTTATCGCACTATAATAAATCAATGTCAATACTTAAGGAATTTCTCATGAATTTATTCATGGGAAATTCCGTTTTTATATCACTTTTATATTTAAGTATCATAAGTATGAATATTATATTTAATGTTAGTTTTTTAAGATTAACCTTCTTGTTTTTAATCTTTACAACATGTTCAAAAATCCAAGGTCAGGGATCTATGGATTTAATTTTTTTTCAGCCTTCAAGCACTTCAGGCGGCTGTATCAGTAGTAGTAATTGTTCAGCTAATACTTTATGCTATTTATTGGAATACACTCCCGGATATACAGGTGTGGTTACAAGTTATACTACTGGTTTTTTAGCATCTTGTGTTTCAGGTGAAAATCCTTATTTGACAGCTAATTCTTGTACAATGACCAATAATAGCGGGGTTTCAAATGCGTGTGCAACAATAAATCAAGTGTTGTTTAATCTTTCAGGCAATAGTGGTGGACTAAACGTAACAGCAGGTGTCCCTGTTTATTTGCATCAAGTTTGTTTCGATCTAGCTCCAGGTGAGCAAACTAGTATAACTAAGGATGATATTACAGACCTTACAGTGAGCATTGACCTTTCTGGTGCTGGTGGTCCTCAAGACGATGTAGCATCTTTTGTACCCAATGTACTTTCACACAATACGGATTGTCTGGTACTTCCTGTAGAACTATTATCATTTGATGCTGCAGTGGAAGAAGAAAAAGTTTTGTTATCATGGGTGACAGTATCTGAAACTAACAACGATTTTTTTGATATCCAATGGAGTCAAGATGGTATAAGTTTTTACACGATAGGACAGGTACAGGGTAAAGGGAATTCAAAAGATAAATTACTTTATTCGTTTTTGCATGCTACACCGATACAAGGAATTAACTATTACCGCCTTAAACAAGTAGATTTTGATGGAAAATATACTTTTTCTGATATTAAAAATGTTACATTCAGTAAAAATGTCCTTGATCAAACAATAAGCCTATATCCAAATCCCATCGCAAGTGGACTTTTAAATGTTTTGCTATCTTCTCATTCAGATCAAGATGAGTTATCTTATCGTATATATGATATGTCTGGAAGAATAATTCAAACTAAAAAATTGAACAATGTGTCTGATGTGTTTCAAATAGATGTTAATCAAATTGAAAAAGGAAGTTATATTTTATACATTTTAACTCCGACTATGACATATCAGAGTAAATGGGTTAAAATATAATATTTTCATGTATTAATAATAATTTTCTCTTTTGATTTAATTTTTTGCATCACTTTATTTTAGTTGTATCCTAAACTTTACAGTGTTATGAAATCGTTTTTACTAATACCATTAGTATTTCTAAGTTTTTTTACTTTTGGTCAGATTCCAAATGGCTATTATAATAGTGCAAATGGAACTGGATTTATATTAAAAACACAATTGTATAACATTATTAATGGACATACTAATAACGGTTATGCAGGATTATGGACTACTTATGCAACATCTGATCGTGATAATCAATATGAAAATGACAATACTATGTTTGACTTGTATTCCGAAAATCCGACAGGACAAGATCCTGTCACTTTTCTTTATATTACTGACCAATGTGGGGCATATGATTCGCAAGGGGATTGTTATAACCGAGAGCATATTATTCCACAATCTATTTATAATTCTGCATCACCTATGGTAGCTGATGCTCATTTTGTTATACCAGTTGATGGCTATGTAAATGGGCAACGATCTAATAATCCTCATGGAAATGTTTCTGTGGCTTCATGGACATCATTTAATGGGAGTAAAAGTGGATCAAGTGCTGTGGTAGGATATAGTGGAACAGTTTTTGAACCATTGGATGATTTTAAAGGAGATATTGCAAGAATGTACTTTTATTTCGCTACAAGATATGAAAATTTGGTATCCAATTATACGAACTATCCAATGTTTAATGGAAGTAGTGATCAAGTGTTTCAAGATAACTTTTTAACCATGTTATTGGAATGGCATATTGATGATCCTGTGAGTAGTAGAGAGATTGCTAGGAATAATGCGATCTACCTTAGACAAGATAATAGAAATCCTTTTATCGATCACCCTGAATATGTTTCGTCTATTTGGATGCCTACACCTGAAGACCAAGTCATTAGTTTCCCTCCAATAGCGAACCAAGTTTATGGAAACCCAAATCTATCTTTAAACGCAACAGCTACATCCGGATTTCCTGTAAGCTACATAAGTTCCAATACCAATGTGGCAACAATAAATGGAAATGTACTTACTGTAACAGGTGTAGGAACTACTGTTATTTCGGCCTTTCAAATAGGTAATGAATCATTTAATCCAGCTCCCACGATAACCCAATCGTTACAAGTTCTGCAAAAAGCGCTAACAGTAACAGCAAATGTCAATACAAAAGTTTATGATGGAACAACATCTGCAACACTATCAGGTAATTTGGTGGGCATTGTTGGTACAGACAATGTAACTATTAATGGAACAGGAGTATTTTCATCTCCAAATGTAGGTACAGGTATCAACGTTATTTCTACGTCGACACTTGTTGGTAACAATTCAAATAATTATACATTAATTCAACCAACTGGTTTAATCGGAAATATTTCTCCCAGAATGATCATCATTGAATAGTAAGATCCATTTAACAATGATAGTCTGCGATTCAAAAGATCTAAGTAAAAAAAATACCTTATTAGCAAAGCTTTTAGAATCTAAATTAAAGTAGAAAATAATCGTTATTACTCACACGTTTGTTTTAATGAGTTAAGCCAATGCAACATACCTTTTTCTAGATTTTTACTGAATGATGATTTAAGAATGTTAGCTAGGAAACCTTCCATACTTTCGTCTACAGTAACTATCGTTATACCATTTATTTCAGTTAAAGTCCAATTGTGGATAGCAAATAAACCAAAGGTTTTGCCTGTCCAACCAAATTTTTTGTATGGCTCTACGGTGTGTAAAGTAGAATGAATTTTTGCACCACTTGTTTTCCAAGTGAAGGTTGTTTCTGGTTTTATCTCACCATTTATTTTGGGATAGCTAATGTCAGTTTGCCAATTTGCCCAAAGGTTAATGTCAGTCAAAATTTTCCAGACTTTTTCGCAACTTGCATTAATAGAGATTGATTTTGAACACTTTACGGGAGCGTTGTGGTTGATATTTATCATTTTTTGAAGTGTTTTGTGCCAATAACTACCACATTATCGGCGATGACTAAATTTGATTTTTTAAACACGTTTCTATGTATTTAATTGACAGAACAAAGGTCTGCATAAAACCAAAGCTAGCTCTTGACAAATATCAAGAAGTGCGACTTGAAGCTTTTTTTCTTATTCTGCTAAACGTTTCAGGTGTCATGCCAAGCATAGATGCCAAATATTGTAATGGAACTTGGTTAAACAATTCTTGATTAAAACTAAAAAGTGAGTGATATCTTTCTTCCGCGCTCATGGATAGATGTTGTAGCACACGATCTTCCAAAACAATAAAACATTTCGTTATAAATAGTTTTTCTAAT
>JBGSOH010000313.1:0-7199 GCA_041739205.1 Saprospiraceae bacterium | reverse complement strand
TTTAGTGTTTCTTTGCAACGCTTTAGTGTTTCTTTGCAACGCTTTAGTGTTTCTTTGCAACGCTTTAGTGTTTCTTTGCAACGCTTTAGTGTTTCTTTGCAACGCTTTAGTGTTTCTTTGTAACGCTTTAGTGTTTCTTTGCAACGCTTTAGTGTTTCTTTGTGACTTTGTATTTTAACTCACCATTTCACAGTACCTTGACGCCAAGTGATGGTAAGAAAGTCACAATACTGTTTCCTTTGCACAGAGTGCTAAAAATAATGGTTTTTAGCGATCTAATAAACAATAATATTTCCCTTAATGCTCACGGCCATTTTCCTTGAGATATCCAACTAATAATCAATTCATTTGTGATTTCGAAGGTTTGAAAATGTTTACTCCCGCAGTATTTTCTCCATTTTACTACCAGCAGCCAACTCATCAACCAGTTTGTTCAGATACCTGACTTTTTGTGTCAGTGGATTTTCAATTTCTTCTATTCTATAACCACAAATCATTCCTTTGATCATGTGAGCGTTAGGATGCAATGTAGCTTGCTCAAAAAACGCTTCGAAGGTCACTTTTTCATCAATCAGAGCTTTAATTTTAGTTTCGTCAACGCCAGTAAGTCAAGTGATCACTTGATTAAGCTCATCTGTTGTTCTACCCCTTTTCTCTACTTTGGTGACGTAATGCGGATACACAGATGAAAATGCCATCTAGGCCATTCGGTCGTTATGTTCTTGTGTTACTTGCTTTTTATTTTAGTCTATCTAATTTACCTTTTTTCTTAACGATATTTTTATAATCCCATTGGATGTCTCTTGATTTTTTCAGCCATCGACTCAGGTCTTCTTCATTAATCTCGTCAATAGTATTATAAAAGATGGAAGCATCTTTAAATTTTCCACCTTTCACTATTAATCCACTTTCTTCAAAATCCATTCCACTCCAAAACATTAATCTAATACCCGCTTTTTGTTTGCTATATCCGACAATAGGATTTCCATCCAAAAACCAAACAGGATGTGCATGCCAGATTTTATTTTCAGCCTCACTCAATTCTTGGCTTATCAATACATAAAGTCGGTTACAAATATCCTTGTAAGTTTCTGATTGATTGTTGTGATATGTTTGAATTGCTGGATTCATCTTTTGAAAATAGTGTTATCAATAAAAATTTTAAAAGTCAAAGTTAATACAGAATTTCCAATGCCACTTAAAAAGTCAACATTCTGTCGCAAACACAACCCCTTAAAGTCTGAAACTACCCGCGAAATAGTGAAATTTTTATTGATCTTTGCAATATTAAATCAGATGTTCACATTAATGAGCAAAGTGGTTTTAGTTTTAATCATTCAAAAAGCTGAATAATTTCTGTTTTTTGTAAATAAATGCAAAATAATTTGCGCAATCAAATAGTAGCACATATATTTGCAACCAAATAATAGCAGATAGCATTTTATGGAAATAAGGAGAGACATATTCCAAGCCATTGCAGACCCAACAAGAAGAGCTATCATCGTTCTTCTTGCGATGGGCGCCATGACGCCAAATGCATTGGCAGAACATTTTGATAGTAGTAGGCAAGCCGTCTCAAAACACCTTAAAATACTTACAGAATGTGAATTATTAAAACAAGAGCAACAAGGTAGAGAAATATATTATCACTTAGATATCGACAAAATGAAGGAAATAGACCAGTGGATAAGCCAGTTTAGAAAGATTTGGGAGTCGAAATTCGACCAATTAGATAACTTATTAGCAAACCTTAAATCCAAAAAGAAATGAAACCAGAAATTGAAATCTCAAGAATATTGGATGCAGATGTAAGTTTAGTTTGGAAAGCCATTACCGAAAAGGAATTGATGAAACAATGGTATTTTGACCTTCATGAATTCAAACCTGAAATTGGGTTTACATTTGAGTTTACAGGCGGACATGAGGATGGTATTCAATACAATCATATTTGTGTAGTAACAGAAGTAGAATTTGAAAAAAAACTAGCTTATAGCTGGAAATATGAAGGTTATGAAGGTATATCTTATGTGACTTTCGAGCTTGCTGATGAAGATGGCAAGACTAGACTTAATTTTTCCCATAGCGGATTATCGACATTCCCATACAATAATCTCGATTTTGCTGTACATAATTTTGAAGAAGGTTGGAATCATTTCATAAACCATGCATTACCTGAATTTCTAATTAAAAATATTTAAAAAACAAATTAAACAAAATATTAATATGAGCAACAAAATCACCGTTTCAGCAAACATAAATGCTGACAAAAGCAAAGTTTGGGATTGTTATACAAATCCAGAACACATCGTCCAATGGAATTTTGCCGATCCTTCTTGGCATTGTCCAAAAGCTGAAAATGACTTGACCATTGGTGGGAAATATCTAGCTAGAATGGAAGCCAAAGATGGCAGTTTTGGTTTTGATTTTGAAGCGATTTATACTAACATTGATATGGGAAATTCTTTTTCATATGGTTTTGGAGATCGGTTTTGTGACGTCAGTTTTAATGATGCTGATGGTCAGACAGAAATCACCGTATCATTCGATCCTGAGACAGAACATCCTGTAGAAATGCAGCAAGCTGGATGGCAAGCTATCCTAAATAATTTCAAATCGTATATAGAGTCAATTTAAAAATCAATACCAATGAATAGTCTCTTACAATTTGACTTTATCGTCAATAAGGAAAATAAAACCATCAATATCCATAGAGCTTTTGCTGCTGACCTTGATCTTGTTTGGGCAGCTTGGACAGAGGCTGATATCTTGGATCAGTGGTGGGCGCCAAAACCATATAGGAACAAAACCAAATCTATGGATTGCAAGTCAGGTGGATTGTGGCACTACTGTATGATCAGTCCAAAAAATGAAGTTCATTGGTGTCGATTTGACTATGAAGAAGTGGTACCATTCCAGTATTACAATGGGTCGGATGCGTTTTGTGATGAAAATGGTAATATTAATGAAAGCATGCCCAGCAACAATTGGTATAATAAATTCAGCAGTACAGAAAATCAGACTGTCGTACATATGTTAATGACTTTTGACTCTTTGGAAGACCTAGAAAAGATCATAGCAATGGGCTTTAAAGAAGGACTTGCAGCTGGAATGGAAAATCTGGATCAATACATTGCAGCACAGTTTTATCTTAGAAAACAAAACAAACCCAATAACAAAGCAAGGGTTTGTACCTACTTAAATTTTGATGGTAAAACAGAAGAAGCATTTTTATTTTACAGATCGGTCTTTAAATCAGAGTTCATTGGCAAAGGAATTGAGCGATTTGAAGACATTCCCGAAAGTCAAGATCATCCACCAATGCCTGTAGAAATCAAAAAAATGGTGTTGCATGTAGAGTTGCCTATCAATGGTGGACACATTCTAATGGGCACGGATGCTCCGAAAGAAATGGGGTTCACATTGAATCGAGGAAATAACATGCACATTTGCTTAGAGCCTGAATCAAGAACAGAAGCTGATCGTCTTTTTGATGCGCTATCAGAAGGCGGAAATGTCACAATGCCTATGGCTGATATGTTTTTCGGTGCTTATTTTGGTGAATTTTCGGACAAATTTGGTATCAATTGGATGATAAATTATATAGAAAAATAGAAGGAAATGTTAGCAACAATCGTCATTATTTTTAGTGCATTATCATTGCTTAGTCTTTTAGTTTTACATTTTGTAAGTCCAGAGTTTAAACCAAGTTGGCGGATGATCAGCGAATATACCTTAGGAAAACACAAGTGGCTAGTCACATCTTTTTTTATCTTTTGGGGATTGGCATCGATCATTCTTGCCTTATTACTTTGGTCAGAAGTAAGTAGTATTTGGGCAAAAATAGGTGTAGTTTTAGTGTTTATCTCAGGCATCGGAGCATTATTGGGTGGAATATTTGATGTAAAACACAAACATCATGGTCTAGCATTTGGACTAGGCATTCCTACCCTACCTATTGGTTCATTGCTTATAAGTTATCATCTCATAGATATAGAAAAATGGCAGAATGATAAGACTGCTTTACTCTATGCCACACACAGTGTTTGGATAAGTTTAGTATTAATGGCTATCAGCATGGTGATATTGATGTCAGGATACAAAAAAACAGGTTTGCCGATGGGTCCAGGTATCGAACCACCAAAGGAGTTACCCAAAGAAGTGATTGGTATCAACGGATATTTCAATAGATTATTGGTAATTTGTTATATCTTGTGGCTGATTGTAGTAGCAAATGTGTTAGTTTAATATGAACCCATCCCTGCCTGCTGCAGGCTGGCTAAATCCCTCTCACGCAGAGCGTGACAGGCTCTTAAAAAGGAAGAACTTTTATTCCAATTAAATAATTTATTTATACCAAAACAAAATCAACTTTTTATGAAACAGAAAATTTTTAATGGACTTTCCATTTTATTTGGACTTTTATTGATCAATGGTGGATTAGACAAATTTTTTCATTACATGCCTGTGCCAGAAGGATTGCCAGAAGGTTTGATCAAGGATACCGAAGCATTTATGGAAATAGCATGGTTGATGCCATTGGTTGGTTTAGCAGAATTAGGGGGTGGAATTCTGATTTTGTTTCCAAAAACAAGGGCATTGGGTGCATTGATTATTTTTCCAGTGATGGTTGGTGTGTTACTCGTTCATATTTTTGTTGCACCTGCTGGAATACCAATAGCAATTGTGATTTGGGCTATTTTGGGTTGGATCATTTATGAAAATTGGCACAAATATTTACCAATTATTAAGTGAATGATTAAATGAGAGAGTGAATTTGATGAGTGACAATAACGACACAAAACGTCTATCTAGACTCACTGCGATATTAACACAATTGCAGACCAAACGCCTCTTGACTGCTCCTGAGTTAGCAAAAAAATATGGTGTGAGCATTCGCACTATATATCGCGACATAAGAGCTTTGGAGCAGTCAGGCGTGCCTATCATCACCGAAGAAGGCAAAGGTTATTCTCTTATGGAAGGTTATAGAATCCCACCTGTTATGTTTACCGAAAACCAAGCCAATGCACTCATACTTGCCGAACAATTGGTCTTAAAAACAAAAGATACATCATTTATTCATGACTACTCTGAAGCGATCGAAAAAATCAAAGCCGTACTTAAACTCAATCAAAAAGACAAAGTCAAAATACTTTCTGAAAGGACACGGTTTGACTTAAATGTAACAAGAGAAAGAAGCAGCAATAATCTATCAGATATCCAATATGCCTTGACAAATTTTATTATCCTTAAAATAGACTACATTAATGAAAAAGAAGAAACAACAACAAGACTCTTAGAGCCATTTGCTTTAATCAGCACGGACAATTGGCTTTTGATTGCTTACTGTCGGATGCGTAAAGCGTTTAGATTTTTTCGTTTGGATAGGATCAAAAAACTGGAATTGCTGAATGAAAATTTCGAACCACACAAGATGACTTTGCAAGAATATCTGAATAATTATCATGTTTATTAGAAAGAAGAAAAATTGGAATATTTTTCGTCATATAAAAACTTTCTATTAGGCGTTTATGATCCTTGGTCAAAATTCAAATGAGAAACGATTATTCAAAACCTTCATATTTTATATATACTACATTTTCAAAAAGTTGAACTTGATCATCCTTTTTCCGGAAGTCAAGTATTTTTTTAGCTCTAATTCTTAAAGTATCATCATTTACCCAATCTAGCTTTATGTCATCAATCAGAAACTTCCCTGATGCAACTTGAGACCCTCCAACAATCAAATTTTCATGAAAATTTACCATTACAGTAGTTGACACTAAATTATTGGTAACTTCAGCAGACTTACTTTGGTTTGGTGAAAGCAAAATACCTTCTCTATTTTTTGCTTGATGCACATTTAGTATCGAAGTAATCAACCACGTGCCTAACATAATAGCAACTAAAATTAAAAGAAACCATTTTACTTTCATAATTCAATTATAATTTTATAAATAATTGCAAAATCAAAAAATAAGTTCTAGAAATCACTATTTAATTTCTAAAATCAAAATATTTGAAGCCACATTCTTACCCCTGACATAGGGCTGTCAAACCACCATTTTACTTTTGTGCTTATTCATCACTATTAAAAAATAATATCATGAGTTTACAAAAGTTAATGACCAATTATGCCGACTACAATTTGTGGGCAAACACTCAATTTATCACTTGGTTATCGACCAAATCGGATGAACAGCTGAATACCGATGTTCCTTCAAGTTACGCTTCTATTTTGAAATCATTGCATCACATTTGGGCTGTAGAAGAATATTGGTATTCGATCATAATGAAAAAAGATGATTTCATCAATCTTTACACTATTCCAACGCCGACCAAAGATGAAATTTTTGAAGGTTTGGTGCAAAGATCCCAAACTTTAGCTGATGAAATAAGGTTACTTACAGAAGATCAACTTTGTGAAAAAGTGGAAGTCATAAGCCCTTGGTTTCAAGCTAACATGGAAAGATACGAATATATTCAGCACACATTCAATCATAGTACTTATCATCGTGGACAAATTGTGACTATTGGCAGAAATATTGGCATCACTGATGGATCGATGACAGATTATAATTTCTATAATATTACCAAGCAACAGCAAACTGCATAAAACCATGACAAAAAAAGAAGTAGAAATATTTTACCCTAGGAATAAAGAAGAATGGCGAGTGTGGTTAGAAAACAACCATGCTCGTCTCGAAAATGTTTGGGTAGTATTTTATAAAAAAGCTTCCGGAATACCGACTATCTCTTGGAGCGATTCTGTGGACGAAGCCTTGTGTTTTGGATGGATTGATAGCAAGAAGATAGCTATCGATTCAGAAAAATCTCATCAATTTTTTAGTAAAAGAAAACCAAAAAGTACTTGGTCTAAGATTAATAAAATTAAAATAGAACGCTTAATTGTAGAAGGTTTGATGACACAAGCTGGGTACAAAAGCATTGAAATTGCCAAACAAAATGGCTCTTGGACTATACTCGACGATGTAGATGCATTGGTCATACCACCTGATTTAGAAACAGCATTAGGAAAGTATCCTAACTCCAAAGCTTTTTTCGAGTCTCTCAGTAACTCTATCAAAAAGATGATGTTGTATTGGCTAATCTCTGCGAAACAAGCTGAAACCCGTCAAAAAAGAATCAATGAAATTGCTGACTCAGCCGGTCAGAAATTGAAACCCAAACAGTTTTAA
>JBGSOH010000561.1:0-3670 GCA_041739205.1 Saprospiraceae bacterium | reverse complement strand
TCTTTTACGCTTTGACTCGATTGCTTGAATTCCGAAACCCAAGAATTAATTTGATCTTTTGTATACCTCATCTGATTATTTTGCCCGCAAAGCTACGGACTAGTCATCAATCTAAAAATATGTGGTTCGTCGGATGGATACAGTTCATTAGAATTTTCCAGTTCAATTGGAAAAATCTCAACTCCTCTAAAACGATAATTTTTGAGTTCAGGAATGGCAACCTTTTTTGGAACAGCCATAATGTATAAATGCTGTCCTGTTATGTGATTGGTTGCTGCATAGCATTGTAAATGTGGGATATCATCAATTTTGGTTTTAATAATAATATCACCTGTAGGCTTTTGATTGTCCCAAATGGATTTTATACTTATCATTGGTTATTCGATTTCTTCATTATCATCATCTTCCATTATTTCATCATCAAAATCTCTAATTAAATTAGCTGTATATGATACTTTTATTTCATCATTTATTTTGGGAAAATGTAAGCTATAACCTATAATTGGAATACCATAATTTACATTTGGAGCTCCCCTTTCGTCTAATGCATAAATCAGTAATAATCCTTTCTTCTCTATTGCACGTTGTTCCTTTGTTTCAGAATATTTTTTTCTTTTAACATCTATGTCAATATCCCTGTCTGCTGTTTGATCAATTTGATTTTTCGATATTTGATAAAAATCACTATTTCGTTCAAGTTGCTGATTACGTACACTGCACCACATAGGAATGGTTTCATTATTATAGGCTAAATAATATGAATTTGCTTTTTCGTTTGGTTCCCTTTCACTAATTGGTGTTTTACCTTTATAATCAATAAAAATATCTTCATCTGTATTTGAAACTATACAAATCGACCATTCTTTTATTTTATTACTTCGTTCTTGTATTTTAATGTAATCACTTAATGTAGCATTATTAATATTAGGTTGGTCAATTATAAATGAATCCAAGAAATCGCACAATGGATTAGTATTTATATTAGGATAAAACAAATGTCTTGTTCTACTTTTAACAATTCTAATATTATCTTTTGTAGGGAAACCAACACCTTTAATTAAATTATTTAAAGCCTTGAAGTTATTCTCAATTGCAACTTTTGTTTTTAATAATCTATATGTTTGAATATTTGTATCAGAGAATGAAATTTCAATTTTTTCAGAGAAGTTAAGTTTGGCAAGACTAGTGATTGTCAACAAGCCATGATGATTCCTGACCTTCAGTCTGAAATCCTTCGGACGCTTAAGTGCTGCCGTCATTTCATCAAAATCATTTCTCATTTCTTCAGTGGCCATTGTAATGTGGTTAAACCAACCGAAAATTTCATCTGTTGTAAATAATCTACATAAATCAACGTATCCTGGGCGGTATCCAAACCAACGTCCCATTTGCATTAATGAATCATACATTCGGGTTGTCCTAAGATAATAGCTTACAGATAAACCTTCCAATGTTATTCCTCTAGATAGACGGCTTCCACCAACTGCAATTACAGAAAGTCCTATGTCTTTAAATCTTTCGTAATCTATTTCTTCTATATTGTGATATTCTAGGTTTGTTGTTGAACGAGTGCCGTGCACAGAACGAACATCGATTTTTGAAGCTGCTTTTTTTAATTGATCTTTAACTTCCTTCCAAGTATGTTCTCTAAGTCGAATGTCCTTGTAGTCCAGATTTTCAAGAACATTTTTTGTAGTTGGTAAAAAATCTTGTTCATACAATTCTTTCAATTCAGATAGAAGTTCTGAGTCTTCACTTTGAATTGCATTTTGGTATTCCTTTGTTTTTTTATTTACCAAATATGCAACCCTATCAATCCATTTTACTAATAGGGCCACATGAATTAACATAGAATTATGTTTGATTTCGTGACCACGCAACCTACGGACAGCGCAAGTAAGAATGAATGATTTTATGGCAAGTTCTAAACTATTCGGGAGACAATTTGGTAACTTATCACTACCATTGGGCATTCGAAATGTTGGATTATGTTCATCATCATGTTTCTTGATAATGAAAAAAGGAGAATCTGAAAAATCGCTAATCCCTCTAAAAATATCTAACGGTTCTTTTGTGAGCTCGGGGATTGGATTTTCGTAACCAAATAATTTAGATGCTCCAATGTAATTTGATGGTGCTTTTATATTTATAATAAAATCTCTTGGAAATAAATCTTCTCCGATCTTATATTGTTTGTTTTTTACTTCTGTTGTTAGTGATTCATTGAAATCCTGTGGAATAAACAAATTAGCATACGGTGTAGCAGTATAACCGATAAAAGTATTTTGATTAAAAATATTAAGAAAGGTTCGGATTAAACGATTTATCGTTTTAATCTCGTTAATGTCAGCAGATGTATTAATTGATGCAGAATCTGCTTCATCGTCAATAATAAGAGCAGGTACATCAAACAATTTTGGTGAACCATCTACCATTTTTACATTTTCGTTTTTTGAAAACCAGTCAATTAAATTTTCAAGAATACTTTTGTTCTTTTTTATGACAAATACGACAGGATTTTTACCGATGGGAATATTTAATCTATTTGCAACTGCTTGACTGAAATCACCTTCATCGCCAGTTTTGTAATATGAAGATGTCAAAGAATAAATGTCTGTATTTACTTTATATTTTCCTACCCCTATAATTCTGGTTTCTTTCTCCCTTATAAATGCTGAACTATTTCTTCCAATGTACCCTGAATCGATTCGCTCTTGCGTTTGTCTCCGTAATGAACTTATTGTACCTGCTATAACTATGATAACTTTATATCCTGCATCAGTTGCTTTATTTATAAGACCCACATAATTGGAAGTTTTACCTGACTGAACATGGCCCACAACCATTCCGCGTCTATCCCAAGAGCCTTCTTTTTTTGGGTTAACACACTTGTCTAATATTTTGGCAGTGAAATCATCTAAATCATTGATTGGAAATGATGGATCGTTTTCCGAAATAAATAATTTGTACCTATTCCATAATTCAAAGTTTATGTTTGCTTTTTCATTATTCAACCAAGGTTCAACATCTTCTGATAGAATTGTGATTTCACCTTTACCAATACTGAAGTCAGCACGAAGTATTTCAAACAACTCTTGTTTATCAAAAGATTGTCCTTCAATTATGTTTATAGCTGAAGCCTTTTCGATTACATTTAATAGAACTTGATCTGTAATTTGTCCTTGGTTAATTTGTAAAAGGGTGTGAGATATTGCTCTTGCGGATTGAAGTAAACTAGTCATTGTAAATAGTCATTTATTAAAGGGAATAAATTGAATGGTGTTGCATTCATAATTTGTTGTCTTGCCAATGATTCAGGAATGCCCTGAGACACATTTATTTTATATAGTTCAACAGCTAAATCAATTAATTCCTGACTAGGAATTTCTAATTTTTTTTCCAATTCATGAAATGCCGGATCTTCATTTTGGTTCATTAAGATTAATTCTATAGGTACATTCTCTTCTAACAGTTTTAATGCGTTATTGACAACTTTTTTGTTTGTTTCCAATAATAAAAGAATGAGAGGGTGGTTTCTATTAATTTTATATTTCTTCAAACCATCTCTTGTTTTGAAATCACTCCATAAAGGCACTCTTTTTGTTAGAATATTAGGGTCACTAATTCTTGGTTCTCTAGGATAATACCTTAAAGCGGACTTCCTAATTGC
>JBGSOH010000303.1:0-7829 GCA_041739205.1 Saprospiraceae bacterium | reverse complement strand
GTGTGGGAATTTTTTGATTAGTCTCTACGCCTAAGCCATCTAACAACTTTAGGGTTTTCAGACTATCGAGTGTCCAATCCTTTACCAAGCCAGTTGCTTTTGTGGTGCGGTCTATCGTATAATCATGCATTAAAACCAATTGGCCATCCTTTGTTTCATGTATATCGATTTCGACCATATCAACACCCATTTTTATGCAGTTTTCGATTGCTTGTAAAGAATTTTCTGGAGCATTGCGCCAATCTCCACGATGAGCAACGACAATAATTTTTTTGTCCTGAGCGTCTTCTAGGTTTTGAATGAAGGATTCCATTCCTTTGGCTTTTGCTTGTTGCTTTTCTACGACTTTGCAAGATGCCACTAATAAGAAAAAAAGTATCATTGAATAGTACTTCATTATCGCAGGCCTCTTTTAATTAAATAATTTATTAATCCTTCTGGATTATCAGTCATAATAGCATTTGATCCATTGTTAATCAACCAGCCCCAAGCAGCATCAGGTCCTTCTAAAAGAGCCATCTCATCTGTGTGTCCAGCACAAAGTTCATCCCAAAGAGCAATTGCCAACACCGTAACTTTGCTATCATTCAAATCCTTTATAGCATGAAAAACTTTTGAAGATTCGCTATCAAATATCATTTCATAGGCAATAGGTTTTAGGTCCTTGTTGTAGTCTCTAATATAACCTGGTATATCGGGTAGGTTATACCATACTTTCGGCATATAAACAATAGAATCCATGAGATTACCATATTTCTGTCTCATAACATCGACTGGGTCATTTCCTTTAAAGATACCATGATCAACAGTACCTGTTTTTTTTAGTATTTGGTAAGCTTCTCTAACGGTTTCGCCTTCCGTTTTATCTAGATTTACCATTATTTTACCCTTTGCTAATAGCATAATTTCTTCCAAGGTGGGTACTTGCTGACGAGAACCTTTGGCCCCACAAGCATTTTTTAGTCTAAGTTTTTTTTACTTCTTCTAAAGTCATGTCACTTAGTTTTCCTTTGCCGTTTGTAGTCCTATCTACGGTAAGGTCATGCATAGCAACTAGATGACCGTCTTTGGTCAGTCTTACGTCTATTTCTACAACATCTACACCCAAATCTATACAACGCTGAATTGCTGCTAATGAATTTTCAGGCGCATATCGCCAATCTCCTCGGTGTGATACTACCATTATATGATCTGGTGTAGGATTGTAAAATCTATATTTTATAGACGCAATTTGTGCGGGTAATTGTAGTTGAAATACAAAAACTCCTATAAGAATGCCAAGATATTTGCCCATTTTTATGTTTTTATTAAAAGGAATGGTTTCAGAAAAACCATTCCTTTTTAGTTTAATAATTTAGTAACCTGAATTCTGACTGATAGCAGGATCTGTGTCAATTTGTGATTGTGGTATTGGCAATATTAGATTGTCTTGATCTATTACTACATTTTTTCCATTATCAGCAAACCATTTGTTCATTGTTTCGATAGCTTTACCTGTCCTTTTTAGATCAAACCATCTGTGTCCTTCACCGATTAATTCGGATCTTCGTTCCATGTCAATGGCTGCTGCCATTTCACTTTTTGTTGTTACAGTCGTATTACCTAAACCTGCTCTGTTTCTTATTGCATCAAGGTGTCTAGCTGCTTCAGATGTCATGTTTATCTCATTTAATGCTTCTGCATATTTTAGTAATACATCTGCATATCTGATAACATAGTAATCTGTACCACTATCATTGACTCCAGTGGTAGAAACTTCGTATTTTGTGGAGTAGTAAAAAGGATTTTTAGCTGTATTTACCCCTACATAGTCTTTTTTTCTAGTATCGACTGTATCATACATATTTACAAATCCTGTAGAAGGTAAATTATGACCTTTTGCGTTTCCTGTGACACCAGATGGTCTAAATTGTGTAGCGGCTGGACTGCCTCCTCTATTCCCATCAATTCCGCTTTGGAACACTATTTCAAAAAGTACTTCAGCATTTTTTTCATTTGCAACTCCAAATATTTTATCCGTGGATGGCATCAATTTGTAGATATTTGAGTTGACTATTGTTGCTAAATTAGTGACTGCGCCTTGATAATTACCTTGATTCATTTGCACATCTGCTAGTATGGCTAAAGCTGCCCCTTTTGCAGGTCTTCCATATACTTTTGCATTATCAAGATTTTGGATGGCATCATTCAAGTCTTTTTCAATTTGAGAATAAACATCTTTGGCAGATGTCCTGCCTTTTCCAAAGAATGAAGAGGGGTTAGTCGTTTCTTCCACGACTAAAGGTACATCCCCATAAAGTCTTACAAGGTTAAAATATAGTAAGGCCCTGATAAATTTTACTTCGCCTATTCTCTGTGTTTTGGTTTCAGGCTTTATATAATCTATTGGTTCTATACGATTTAGAACTACATTTGCTCTTTGTATTCCTCGATAAGATTGTTGCCAAATATTAGAAACTAAGTCATTTGCTGCATTAGTGGAAAAGTCGTCTAACTGCCCGAATCTACCTGCATCATTTGCTGCTATCTCTTCAAAACTATCTTCGCCAGGCACCTCTCCAACGCCTATGATGTCTAAACCGTATAATCCTCCGTTTTGCAATATTGCGTACAGACCAGTTATGGCACTTTCTATTTCTGTTTCAGAAGAATAAAAGTTATCTGCTGATTTTTGAGTGATTGGAACAATGTCTAGATTATCAGAGCAAGATGATAAAAACAAGACAATTATGATTAAGAAAAAATTATTTTTCATTATATTTCCTATTTTAAAATTATTAAAATTTAATGTTGATACCGATAGCTGTAAATCTGGTTAAAGGCTGTGTAGTATTCATGACCCCTCTTGATAATGTTTGAGTGGTATTATTTCTGTCATCAATGCCATCAGGATTATAGCCACGATATTTAGTGAAATTGAGCACATTATTGCCTGTAATATAGAATCTCAGTCCTTGGATTCCTACTTTTTTTAATTTATTATTTGTCAAAGTATATCCTAATTGGAGACTTCTTAGTCTCAAATAGTCTGCATCATGGACCATTTGCGTACCATTATTAGTCAGTCTTGCTGCTGATGAATACGATGCAAAGTCCGGACTTCTTAAGGTGCCTTCTGGATTTCTCTCCGAAAGGTAGTTTTCGTAATAATATTTTGTTGGCACTGTAAAACCTTCTCCTGTCTCAGATGAGAAAAGAAAATAATCAACAACCTTTCTACCTTCTATTCCAAAAAATTGAGCACTAAGGTCAAAGTTTTTATAACTTGCATTAACGCCAAATCCATACGTGAAGTCAGGGTTGTAATCTCCAACTACTGTTCTATCATCAGGGCTGATTTTCCCATCGCCGTTTACATCTCTTACTATATAATCACCTTTTTCAGTACCCGCCAATGGTTTTATGGGGTCAGCCTTCACTTCCTCTGTAGATTCATAAACACCAATAAGGTCATAAACATACATTTGTGAAACAGGTAATCCTACTTTGGTTAAAAAGTCAATTCTATTACTTGTGATTATTTGGTTCTGACCTTGACCTAACGCTAGGACTTTATTTTGTGTAGTAGAAAAATTAGCGTTAATGTCTAAAGTAAGTTTTCCTATTTTGAAGTCATTTCCTTTGGCTTCAAACTCAAAACCTTTATTTTGCAATTCACCTATATTTTGAAGAGAGGAACTAAAACCGGATTGTTCAGGAACTGGTACATTGAGTAAAAGATCTGTTGTATTGGAAACGTAATACTCAGCAGTAAACAAAAACCTATTGTTCATCAAGCCCAGATCTATACCATAGTTTACAGAAGTGTTTGTCTCCCATGATAAATCTGGGTTAGGAGCAGTACTTGTGAACGCCCCTGCACCTAATTTCCCATCCCAAACATAATTGTCTTGACCAATTAATGAGGTAGAAGCAAAATTACCTATTTGGTTATTACCAGTTTGTCCTAAGCTAAATCTGAGTTTAGTAAAACTAATTGGTCCATCTTTAGGGAAGAATTTTTCATTACTCAAAGTCCAACCAGCGGACAAAGAAGCAAAATTACCATACTTTGTGTTAGCACCAAATCTTGAAGATCCATCTACCCTATAAGAACCGGATAGAAAATACTTATTATCAAATCCATATTGTAATCTTGTAAAATATGATTCTAAGGCCCACTTGCCACTTGAGTTTGTAGCTGTAATCGTTGTTCCTCCTGAAACATTTCTGACACTGTTATCTACAAAAGCATTACTTTCAAGATTTACACTATTGGTAAATTCTTCTTGATAAGAGTAGCCACCCAAAATGTTGAAATTGCTTTTACCAATAGTTTTATCATAAGTCATAAGATTTTCGTTAATGAAATTCAGTCTTATATTATCATTTTTACGAGCTAGCGTCAATGCATTAGCTACAGGTGTTCTATAATTACCTAAGAAATTAGGTGCGAAAAACTCCTCATTACCGCTATTGTAATCACCTCCAAGGGTGGTTTTAAATTTTAATCCTTTTAAAAGATCAATTTCTAAGTAGGTATTCCCAAAGAATCTAAATGCTTGTCTTTTGAAATCAACACTTTTTACTTGAGCCACTATATTTCCAGAAATCGAACCGTCCCAATTAGCATTATTATCATTCAACTGATTAACATAGGCATAAGTCCCGTCTTCATTGTTTATTGGATAGTAGGGTTGCATTAAGAATATAGCGTAGGCAGGGTCTGGACCTGCACTAAGTGTAAAATCTGACCACGCTCTATCTCCTACGGGATCAGTATTGTTGAGTGAAATATTTGATGAAATTCCAAAGCGAATTCGATTATTTATTTCAGAATTCAGTTTAATATTGTTTGTTAATCTCTTATACCCAGATTCAATAATAATATTATCCTGATTATAATACCCAAAGGAAATAGAGTAATCGGTTTTTTTGTTTCCGCCACTGAGATTTAAATAGTGGTTTGTTTGTAACGCATTTCTAAATACGGCATCCGCCCAGTCAGTATTGGTCAGTCCTGGTTTTCCATCCAAATAATCTTGGAGAAATGGTTGAATTCTAGATCTTTTTCCACCACCTTTGGAATCTCTGACCTCATTCGAATCATTAATAGATCGATTAGCGCCACCAGATACATAACCATTATTACGGGCATCGTAGTCATATTGAGAATATTCGTATGCATCTACAAGCTCCATTTTATCTATACGTTGTTGTATCCCTGAATAGACATCGTAAGTTACCTTGAGTTTGCCATCTTCACCTTTTTTGGTAGTGACGAGGATAACTCCATTGGATGCTCTCGAACCATATATAGCGGCAGAAGCAGCATCTTTAAGAATACTTATTGATTCGATATCTTGCGGATTAATACTACTAAACGGAGTACCTTCAGTGAGTGGATTACCATCTACTACGATCAAGGGTCTCGAACCGGCTGTTAGAGTGTTTAAACCCCTTATTTGAATAATTGTATTTTCATCAGGATTCTTATTATTTCCAATTATTTGCACACCAGATATTTTTCCAGTAAGTGCTTGGTCAAAGCTATTTGTGGAATATTCGTTTAAGTTATCATTATTAACCGTTGAAATAGAACCATTAAATTTCTCTTTTGAGCCAGTACCATAGCCAATCACCACGACTTCATCCAGAAGCGTTTTATTTTGATTCATTATGATGGTTAGCTCATTTTGTCCATTAACTAATACTTCTTTGGTCTGATATCCTATGTAAGATAAAACTAAAACAACATCACCGTTATCAGGTAAACTCAGTGAAAAAGCACCATCTAAATCTGTAATTGTTCCTATATTACTTCCTTTTATTTGTACAGTGGCTCCAATTAAAGCATCTCCTTTTTCATCAATTAAGCGACCTTTGATGGTTCTTTCATCAATATATTTTAATGGATTGATTAAAAGCTTGTAGGATAGACTTGGGATTATGTGATCTATCATTTGAGGTATGTAAACACGCCTGACGTTTTTGTCTGACATTTCAGCATGATAAACATAAACTGATTTGTTATTGATTTTGAATGACAATCCTGTTTCAGCTGATATAAATGCCAATAAAGATTTAAGATTGTAATTTTCGCTGTTAGATGTTATTCTTATATCATCCACAGCATCATAACTATAAGAAAAAAAATAGTCCGTCTCATGCTGTAAATCCTTAAGAACGTCAATAAATTTGTTGTTGTCCCAATGTCCGGTAACAGAGATAGACTCTAAGTCCTGACCATTTACTGCATGGGCAAAAGCGAAAGATGTAAAACTGATCTGGATGACAGATAAGTAAAAAATGTACTTAGACATTTGAATAATTGATTTGGATAAAAATAATTTCATAAATTTGTGGATAATTTTGGTTAAACAAATAATGGTCTATTGAATGACTTATCAAGATAGTGTCCAGCTCTCTTACTGTTGGTCATCCCTAGATTTAAGATTAATTAATTTTATGACCGATTCTTATTCCATAAGAGTCGGTTTTTTATTTTATTTCTTTTTTATTTCATATATATTCCCATATTTTTCGATTTTATAATTTGCAATAAGATTGATATCTTTAATAACTTCATTTAGATTCATGTCTTTTGTATTAATACGATGTACTATTTTATCTTTAATCGTACTATCAATTTGAATTTCCACACTATACCAAATTTTTATTAACTCTGCCACATCTTTTACATCTGCCATATTTAATTCTATAGTGGAAGAACTTCTATGATAAATAACATTAGGTTTGTTAGCATTTGATACTACTGTATTTTTGTATTTATTATATAAAACTTGACCACCAGATTCTAAGTTTAGTTGTGTTAAACTATCTTGTTTATTTCTATATACATATGCTATTTGACCTTCGTGGAGATACACTGATTCCAAACTATCTAATTTGGTATCAATGGTGAATACAGTACCTAATACCTTGGTATTTGAATATGTAGTCAATACTTCAAAAGGCTGATTGGTATTTTTTATTACATCAAATGTGGCTTTCCCTTCAAGCCTAATCGATCTATATGTCTTATTTGTTGTGTAGCTAATCTTTGATGAGGGATGCAACCTTACATTAGATCCATCTGGTAGTTCAATGTTATTTATTGTATCTTGGTTATTATTCCAAGTGAGCATTAAATCATTACTTTTCCCTTCATTATTTAAAACAAAATACATAACAAATACTAGAAACCCTAGCATAGCTGCTGCTGCAACACTTTTGTAAAGGTATTTGATTTTTGGTAAAGTTTTAATTGCCTTACTTTGATCTATATTTTCAGATATTTTATCCCATATCTTATTACTAATCTTTTCTTCTATAGAATCGGCCGTTAAGTTTAAGTCATCTTTTAAATATTTTTTAAAAGACTTTCCATTATCGGATTCCATAAAAGAATTTAATTGTTGTATTTCATCATCTGAACATGCCCCATCTCGAAGTTTTTTGAGCAAAATATCTAACCTTTTGTATTCCACTTTTTAAAATTGATTTATGCTAAGACCCAGAATGAGAAAAATACATCTATATGCTTGTATTAATTTAATGTTAACTCTCAAAAGCAAATAATTCAAGGGACAAAACAGAAATACATATAACTTTGGTTTATGATAGGTTTTAATTTTTCATTTCACTTACATACTTTAAGATACCTTGTAGAAATTCAAAAAAAACATTTATTATATATCAGCAAAAAGTGACAAATGGTACTTGGAAAATCATCAAGCACTATACTATCTAAACATAATATGGCAATTTTTTCAATTAGAAAGTTGCTCTGTAGAGTGCGTTTTTTATTATGTATATTGTTTAGTAAATTACAATAGAATAGTGTAAGC
>JBGSOH010000560.1:0-2471 GCA_041739205.1 Saprospiraceae bacterium | reverse complement strand
GGCCATGATTATGACAGTTATTCCTAATGTAAAATATCAGGACTTACTTTATAATTGTCAGGTAAAAGCGAGAAATAATAAAAAAGGTATGTGGAACGAATAAATTATAACATAAGACATAATGATTAGAAAACGAAAAGTAAAAGTAAAGGATGTTGTACTTCCACATTCAAAAGCAAAAGTTGAATTCTTCAAGTCATATTTAGAGAAATACTTAAGTATTTTGGTGAATTCTAAATACATTAGTGAAATTAACATTGTAGATGCTTTTTGCGGTAAGGGTGAATATAGTGATGGTGGCATAGGAAGCCCTATAGAGTCATTCAACGCAATAGGGAAAGTGGTGAACTCACCTTTATTTATTCAAAAACCAACGAAAATTAATCACATTATCAATGATATAAAGCCTGAATACACAACATCTGTTATCGATTATATTAATCAAAAAGGATGAATTACTGGTTGGAACTTTGATTCCTATAATTATGATTTTGATAAATTTAAATCGTTCTTATACAACTTAGTTGACAGTCAATCAAATACTACAAGAACTTTAATATTTTTAGATCCTTATGGTTATAAAGATATAGATAAAGAAACAATTATAGATTTAACAAGGAATAAAAAGACTGAAATCGTTTTGTGGCTTCCAATTGCAAATATGAAGCGATTTATCGATAAGTCTAAAGAAACCGATCAGTCCGCATATTTACCATTAAAGAATTTTATTAACGCATTTTTTAGTGATAATCAAGATGAAATTTATAGTACAATGGGAGTTTTCGAATTTATCAATAAAATTTCAATGGCATTAAGAGTTAATAATCTCTATTCCACAACTTATTATATTGAACGTGATCAATCAAATTATTATAGCCTTTTTTTCCTATCGCCAAATAATTTGGGTTTTGAGAAGATTTTAGAAGTCAAATGGAAATTAGATGAGATAAATGGTAGAGGCTTTAGCCAAATAAAACCAGCTACACTTTTTGATGATGAGTTTAAATTGGAAGATAAGACAAAAAAGTTAGATTATCTTAAATCTGAGTTAAAATCATTTTTAGGTATAAGTAAAAGTAATTTAGAAATTAGGCAGTTTATGTTATTAAGTGAATTTCTCCCAAAACACTTTGTTCCAATTTTAAAGGATTGGCTTAAATTGGAAACAATTGGTTGCACTGGTCCATCAGGGAATATAGTATCAAAAATATTTACGGATGATTTTAATTATAAAAACTTTAAAAACAAAACTCACTTATATTCAGTTAAATATCTAAAGTAAGCAAATGGCTCAATCAAGTATAGAATGGACTGAAATGACTTGGAATCCAACTACAGGATGTACTAAAGTATCACAAGGGTGTAAATTCTGTTATGCTGAAGTAATGTCTAAGAGACTTCAAGCAATGGGGGTTGAAAAGTACAAAGACAACTTCGAAGTCCGAACCCATCCTGAAGCTTTAAAAATTCCATATACTTGGAAACAATCAAAAGTGGTTTTTGTGAATTCCATGAGCGACCTTTTTCATCAAGAAGTTCCCTTGTCTTTTATCAAACAAGTTTTTGAAGTAATGAATGACAATCCTCAGCATGTCTTCCAAGTCTTAACAAAACGAGCTGAAAGATTACTGGAATTGCACACTGAATTAAAATGGACACATAATATTTGGATGGGTGTATCAGTTGAAAATGAGGCGGTAGCTGAAAGAATTGATTATTTAAGGGACACAAATGCTAGAGTTAAATTTCTGTCATTGGAGCCATTGTTAGGACCTTTAAATCATTTGAATTTAACTAACATAGATTGGGTAATTGTTGGGGGAGAGAGTGGCCATAGACCTCGGCCTATGGATGCTGATTGGGTACTTGATATACAAGAACAATGTAATAAGGCGAAAGTCGCCTTCTTTTTCAAGCAATGGGGCGGAAAAAATAAAAAAGCTAATGGAAGGCTACTAAATGGTAGGACTTATGATGAAATGCCAGAAATAGAATTGCTAAAGTGTGTTTAAAAAATTTTGCCTTAGCATATAACAGTTTACATTTTTACAATTAGTAGTTATCTACTTCAACTTCACCCGCATCAAAAAATCATCTGCTGTCATATAAAGATATTTTTCATCTACATCTAGGGCACAATTGGCTGTGGCTTGGCCTGTGTTAATGGTTCCTACATGACGGCTGTTTTGGTTGAATATCAAGATGCCACCTGGGCCTGAAGCATAGATGTAACCGTTTTTACCTATCTTCATACCATCTGGCAATCCTTTGAATTTAGGGACTAGGTGGGTTACATCGGCAAAAGTGCTGGTTTCTATGATGTTTTTTTGGTATCCATCCGACGAACCACATATTTTTAGATTGATGACTAGTCCGTAGCTTTGCGGGCAAAATAATCAGATGAGGTATACAAAAGATCAAATTAATTCTTGGGTTTCGGAATTCAAGCAATCGAGTCAAAGCGTAAAAGA
>JBGSOH010000559.1:0-4157 GCA_041739205.1 Saprospiraceae bacterium | reverse complement strand
TATAGTACAAAATCAACAATCAAAACCAAATAATCATGGACCTAAAAAGTATCACAAAAAAATATACCAATGGCGAAGTCACCATCGTATGGAAGCCAGGTATATGTAGCCACTCTGCTAAATGTTGGCATAGTACAAATGGATTGCCAGAAGTATTTAACCCAAAAGAAAAACCATGGATAAAACCTGAAGGAGCAAGCACCGATCGCATCATTCAACAAGTAAAAGCTTGTCCGAGTGGCGCTTTAAGTTATTTCCTTAACGATGTCGAACTTCCTGAACAGGCTGTCACACCTTCAGGTAAAGCAGAAGCTTTGCCTAATGGACCGCTCTTAGTCCACGGAAATCTAGAGATAAAAGATAGTAAAGGACAAATACACATCAAAGAAAACATGACAGCATTCTGTAGATGTGGCGCTTCTACAAATAAACCATTTTGTGATGGAAGCCATGTAACTGCTCAGTTTGTGGATTGAGGTAATGGCTTTAGTTGGATTCGTATAATATAGGATCTGGGATAAATATTTAGAATTAATGAAAATTATTCTAAATAGATACGTATGAATATAAAATATTTCACTGTTTTTTTATTTTGTATAATTTTATTGTTGGTAATTTATTGCATTAATACGCCTGTAAATTTATATAGTTATAATAAGTATAGTTACTTTGATGAAGTCAAAATGGTTGGTGTTGGTGATCCTTCGAACGAAAACTTAAGTGAAAATAAATTTGTCTATGTCAAGAAAAAAAACGAAAAACTAATTTATGTTTATTATGTATTTTCTGATGTGTTTAGAGAATTTAAGAAAGAAAATGGATTATGGGTGAGTATACATAATACAGAATATAATTCAACTGGTGAAAAATGTAAGGATATAAGGTATTCTAAGTATTCTTTAGTTATACAACATTCTTTTTGTTTAATTGATACATTGATGGTGAGTAGTTATATCGCTGTTATGAATGCAAATTTTCAAAATTCATTCACTGATAAAACGATTCGTAATATTGACAAAAAGAAGTTTGAAGAAATAGCTTTTTCAAAGTACAATATTTTAAATATGGATGATGTTCTTGATTCTGTAATATACAAAAAAGAATATTTTTCTGAGTTTGAATTAATTTATTTAATTGATAAAATGGAAAATAGTAAAAAACTATTGCATGTAAGAAGAGTGTTTGAATATCCATTTGGTAATACTTCAATAAGTAATGATGAGTTTTTGAAAATACACCCCAAATTCTCGGATAATCCCGATGTTCGAAGTCTGTGACTTTGATCCAATACATAAAGAATCCCGCTAATGCTGGACAGGTTTTGCAATTCGATACAACCTAAGTCAACATGAAGGATCGCAGTTGCAAACCGCGACCATCGACATACACAAAAAAAAAGGGTCAAATGAACACCAATTCACTCAACCCTTTTATTTACTTTATAAGATTATACCTTACTTAATAGCAGCATTATAATTTGCTTCTACTACATTCCAGTTTACTACATTCCAGAAAGCTGTGACGTAGTCTGCTCTTCTGTTTTGGAAATTTAAGTAGTAAGCGTGCTCCCATACATCTAGTCCTAAGATCGGGTGTCCACCACAACCTACACCTGGCATAAGTGGACTGTCTTGATTCGGCGAACTACAGATTTCTACTGTACCATCTTTGTGCGCACATAACCATGCCCAACCTGATCCAAATCTAGTCATCGCTGCTGCTGCAAACTTCTCCATAAAAGTTTCTTTTGAACCATACGCTGCATCGATAGCTGCTGCCAATGGGCCAGAAAGTTTACCTTTATTTTCAGGGTTTAATGTTTCCCAAAATAAAGAGTGATTCCAATGTCCACCGCCATTATTTCTGACAGCCGCATTATTCATGTCCAATCCTGTCAAAACATCTTCGATAGACTTATTTTCTAAATCTGTACCTGCTGTTGCATTGTTAAGATTGGTAACATAAGCTTGGTGATGTTTTGTGTGGTGGATTTCCATGGTACGAGCGTCGATGTGTGGTTCGAGTGCATCATAAGCATATCCTAAAGCTGGAAGTGTAAAAGCCATAATATATTATTTTTTATGTTGTTGATTGAAATTAATGTCAATAATCTTAACAGCAAGCAGCATGGTTTGTTTAAAGTTGAAACGTTATCTGTACATTAACTTTGTATAGTTTCAGTACCATTTCAATACCTGATCTACACTTTTTCTTTGTATATCAGGCACTTCTACACCCTCGATGGGATAACCTACAGGCAAAAGTAGAAATGGTTTTTCATTTTCTGGACGCGACAGTATGTCTTGGAGAAAATTCATGGGACTCGGTGTATGAGTCAGCGTCACCAGGCCTGCCATATGAATCGCTGTGATGAGCAAACCTGCGGCAATGCCTACGGATTCATTGACATAATAGTTTTTTGATTTCACACCATCTTCTATATCATATGATTTTTTGAATATCACGATGAGCCAAGGAGCTTCCGTAAGAAATTCTTTAAACCAATTGGTATCAAATTTTTCTAAATCCTTGAGCCATTCGTCAGACATTCTACCGTGGTAGTTTTCATATTCTTCTTTTTCAGCGGCTGCTCTTATTTTGGTTTTAATGTCTTGATCAGAAATCGCACAAAATGTCCATGGCTGTTTATGTGCTCCAGAGGGAGCAGAAGAAGCAGTCATAATAATGTGTTCCATGACTTCTTTAGGCACATCTTTATCAGAAAAATTCTTACTGACCTTCGCTTTTCTATATTAGAGCGAAAATCGACAGCATTGGCAATCAATGTTTCTGTATCTGGAGCTTGGTAATCGAGTTTTATAAATTTATTTGCATTCATGGTGATATCATCTACGTACAAAACTAAACATTTAGCTGATAATGGAAGAAAAGTTGGTCAAAATTTTAGTCAATTCTGAAAAGACTGATTGAATGATAATCAAACGTTTTTCACACAGACCCTGAAGTGAAACATTTGAATATCAATACACTAGAAATTGGCTTTTGTTTTTTACCTGAAGTTTCTATTTTTTAAATTTGTCTCAATATTTTTGATAAAGATTTTTTAAAGTAGCCCCAAATATAATTTTATAAGTCCAAAATCCCCTAAAGCTAGCATCTGAATGACTACTTTTGCACCCAAATAATAGGTTTTCCTACCATGAATGATATCCAAAACAACATCATAAACAAATACGAAACGCTGAGATCACAACATCTTCAGGATTTTCAAAGTATAAAATCAAAAGAAAATGTAGTTTCTATATTGAGATTAGTTACTGTCAGTATCTTTTTGATAAGCTTATATGTGATGATCAAAAACCAATCGTATTTATTGTTTATCATTCCAGCCATGTTGGTTTTAGTGGGATTTTTTTTATTTCTAGTTAGGTGGCACGATCATTTGACAGTAACCAGAAAATTTAAAAAAGCACTTTCGGATGTCAATGAAGATGAACTAAATTACCTTCGTCACCAAACACTCTCCTACCCTAATGGTCTAGAGTATTTAGATGTACATCATGCATACGCTTACGATCTTGATGTCTTCGGCAACCACTCGCTGTACCAAAACTTAAATAGAACAGGCACCCACAAAGGATCTGAAATATTAGCAAACCATCTACTAGCTATCTCCAGTCAGTCAGATATCTTATCCAATCAAGACGCCATTGCCGAACTATCCGAAAAAGTCGAGTGGAGACAAGCATTATTTGCACAAGCACGTCTTACGTATGACAATGCAACGACCTACCAAAAACTAATCGCTTGGTGCAAAGAGCCATCATACACATTATCCAAAATTGTGGTGCTGTTATCTAATTTATTAACTATTATTTTGTGGTCTACCTTACTATATGGATGGATTTCAGGAAGTTCTGACATATTTACGGTATCGTCATTTTTATTTACGCTCAATTTGATGCTGACCTTTGGCCACTTCAAACATATAAAAGAAGCCATCATCGGTTCAGACGGCATCCCCAAAATAATCAAAAGCTATGGTTTGTTATCTGCCACGATAGAAAAAGAAAATCTAAAAGCGCCAAAACTTCAAACTATCAAAAACAAACTCTTCAAAGGCGATCAAGGTGTAAGTCAAGAAATCAATCTTTTGGGCTCGTTACTTTCTGATTTAGACAATGTACAGAACTTGC
>JBGSOH010000241.1:0-8897 GCA_041739205.1 Saprospiraceae bacterium | reverse complement strand
GACTTTGGCATAATTCATAATCAAATTCTTATTATCTTTGATCAATTTTTAGAAAATGCCTAATTTTTCTTCTCTGGAGTTTACACATTATTTTTTACACTCTCTTTGTAATCACTTAGCGTTTGTTTGCAACACTTGAGTGTTCCAAAGATTCATTTAGACGTTATTTAGTTATGCTTGAATGTTGGAAAGAAACGTTTAAGCGTTGGTTAATTTGCTTTAAATGTTGCTAAGAAACCTTTAAGCATTAGCTTAAAACACTTAAGAGTTGCAAAGCAATCTTTGCTTGTTCCTTTGCAATACTTGAAGGTTATCTTGTAACCTTTAAGCAATACCTCTTAATCCAGATGGATACATTATAAATCCATGTAAATATTTTCTGAATCCATGTGGATTCAGAAAATATTCATGTGGATATAGAAAATATTTATGTAGATTCAGAAAGTATTTATGTGAATACTTAAAAGATCCATTTGGATGTTTAAAATATTCATTTGGATATTTAGTATTTTCATTTGAATATCTAATAAATGTACTTGGATATTTAATAAATGAACGTCGATACATAATATATTGACATTCATTTTTAATATTTTGATTTGAATAATGATCATTTTAAAAAAGAAAAAAGAGTAATATCTTTATCTTTTTTGCCAGTATGTTCTGTCATTATTGGCTAGTACAAATTTAATGCTTTATTTTGACATAATGGTATATTTTTGATAAGAATATGTTTAAATATTTTCTTAGTTGCTAATCAATGCGATATGGCTCTGACTTCAAAAGATTTTGAGCATAAGGCAATAAAAAATTACACATACTCTAAATTACTTTTGTTGTAGCCCACCCCTGTATGGAGACAAAAGGAATTTTATTAGAATTGAATAAAAAATGGTAATCACACAAAATCAAAGCCTAATTTAGCTCCTATATCTAAACGTATTGTCCTTTCATCCTTTCATAATCATCGCTGAAATAAAAGGCAATCAGTCCAATGAATGATAAAGCAAAAATAGCCAAGACCCATAGTATCTTTGTGTTGGTAGGTAGATATTTGCTTAGTAATATTTTGATCATATAATAAATAGGGTCTACTGAAATTCACAAAAATAATTGCTTATCATTTATATTTCGCAAAATAATTAGACCTTAATTCACATATATAAAAAGATTGGTATCAAAAACCTTACACTTAGTTTAAATTATTTTTGTAAGTCAGCTGTTCTCAATCTACTTCAGCTTCTTCACCTTGAAGTATTCATATACATCTTCGGTTTGAAGTTTCGTATCTTAAGCACATCTGACTTTTTCAGCAGACCCGATATGGGAAATAGCGCTACAAACAACACTAAAAAGATAACAAGCAATTCTTGTCCACCGATTCCGAAAATCAAACTAATTAAATTAATCATAGGTTTTTATTTTTATACAAATGTAAATATAAAAAAATTATAGCCCCTATTTATTCTACTAAATATTGTCAATTATCGCTTAAATTAATAAAATCACCTTCTCAATGCAGGCTCACTACCCTAGTCAATCGCCAAGCGCCACCATCTAATCTCCAAATGTGGACAAATTTTGCATATTTGATTTCATTCTTTTCAGCTCGGTTGTAAAAACCATGTTGGCCCATTTGGACAGCGCCATAATCCTTGATCGGATATACTTCTATGCTTCCTTCTTTTAATATCCTTGTGACTTTGCCACAGATATTATTTTTAAGGCCATCCATGATTTGAGTTTTGGACGTGCTGAGTCCACCCAAATCATGGTAAAACTCAATATCATCTGATAGCAAACTATCCGCAGTCAATATATCACAGTTATTGTACGCATCAAAAAACTTCTTGTCTATCGCTACTATTTCATCATATACTTCTTTAGAAATAGGGGAATATACATTCCCACCCAAAGGCGCGATCTGCTTTGATGATGTACAAGCATTCAAAAGCAATGCTACCGTAAGTAATAAAAAAATGGAATGGACTTTCATATTTTATGATTTGTTCTGATTTCAAAATGACAAAGTTAATAGGTAATCATTGTTCATAAAAAACAAATCTACCAATGGACTAATTTATCAGAAGTATATCCAAGAGTTTGGTTTTTACTTCTTCATTGTATTCATCTTCTATATCTGTGATATGGCCATTTTCATCTATAAATCCGAATAAAGATGAGTAGTACAATTGAAAATCTACCACCATATTGCTCTCAGCACCAAAACCCACAAATGGTAATTTATTTTTTGAATATATTTTTATACTGCATTGTTTTTGTGCTGAATACCTAATTTAATAAACATTTATACCGTGCCTAAAAAATCTGGCTAATAAATTGACAAATCTTTTATTGCCTTCACACAAAGTGTACTCTGAAATGTCCTTATCTCAAATAAAATGAAAATTCTTGATTTCTACTGCATTGATAATCTGACGTTTACCTTTATGATCAGGGTAAAAAACATCTGATTATCAACCAATTTGTGTTTTCGGAGTGGACTCAACATTAAATAGTTTAGTGAACTTTAGCATTTTGGCAATAAAATCCCGAATGTTTTCTTTGGTTTTCATTTCGAATGTAGTTGTAGGTCGTTATCAGAAACAAATAATAATATACACTTACATCCGGTATACCCTAGAAGCTACTTGTGAACGGTTAATGATCGCTAGTTTTGCGAAAATACGTTTCAAATGGGTTTTTACAGTATTGAGAGAGATGAAGTGTTTTTCGGTAATTTTTTCATTGCTCATTCCTGATGCCACGTCCAATAAAATTTCATATTCTTTGGGTGTTATGTGATCTTCCAAAGCTTGATTAAGTTCACCTAGTGAATAGTATTGAGATTTCTGATTTTGAATCATGACTCTATGGGCCACAATCTCTAATGTAGCTAAGATATCTTTCTTTTTGAATGGCTTGACGATGTAGCCTTGTGGTAGTAGGTTTTTGGCAAGATCCAAAGTGAGTTTATCGGAAAAAGAAGTGATAAATATAAAAGGCAATCCATACTTGTTGTTAATGTGACTTGCCACATCAAGACCCGACATTTGGTGATCCAATGCTATATCCAACAAGATGATGTCTGGTTTTCTATTGTGAATCATGTCGAGTGCCGTAACACCTTCATACGCTTGACCTATGACATGGTAACCTTCATTATTAAGTATAAAAGAAAGGTCTTCAGAAATCAATGGTTCGTCCTCGACTATGAGTATTTTTACGGACATGACATTTTGTTATAATGGTTTTCTATCATCTCGTCGATATCAGAAAGACAACGCATAAAACTGATCAATAAAGCTTGGGGTTTGGGCGTTGTCGTTGGCTGATTTTTGGTTACTTCTGCAAATTTAATGATTTTTGCCATAATGGATATATGTATATTTGATATTAGTTAATGTTGGCCAATTGGATTATAAAAAAATACTATATAAAAATGTAAAAAGGATGTCAACATCTATTATATCAAATAGACGTTGACACCTAAAATGCGAATTTTTAATGTAACATATCAATCTTTCACCATTTCAGTACTTGACGATGTTAATACCTTTTCTAGTGTTTTAATTCTCAGTTCTAATTCTTCCATTTTTTTAATACTCGATTGTAAATTGTCTATTATTACTTGCTGCTCTTTAATGGCTTGAATTGCCAGCACTCCAAATAAACTATAATCCATCGTATATGTATCATTTTCTTGATCGTACATTACGGCCTCCGGGAATAGTATCTCGACATCTTGAGCAATAAGGCCAAGTGTTTTATCTTCTGTATCTTTTTGCTGGATGAAATTGTATTTCACTGGCTCAAGTAATATTATGCGATCTAATAATTTTTCTACTGGGGTAATATTTTTCTTACGTCTTCGATCACTGATACTTGAATAAGCTCCCGAAACTCCATTAAAGTACCCGACTTCACCAAGAAAATAAGAACTACTAAATAGAGCTAAATTGCCCATGCTTCCAGAAAAAAATTTCCAATGTGTATTGCTAGTTGAATTTTCTAACTTAAGCCCTTCTGAATTAAAATCATTCCCATGTAAGAGATGTAATGATGCATCGGGATTATTTAACCCAAAACCAAAATGCCCACTATTTATCCAACTGTCCCCTCCATCGAGGTGAAATCTAACTGCTGGTTCTTCATTGTCGAAAGCAGAACTATCTTTATAGATGTTAAAATGTTCGTTTACCTGATCATTGTCGGCATCGATGATGATATTAAAAATACGGTTGTCCGTTTCTGCAAAGTTGGTACTATTGTTGAGTCGATTTTCACCTTTATCAAAGATGAAAGCCGGATCGCCTATTTTATTATGGGCCTGAACTGGACCTGTCGCATAATATGCGGTATCTCCCTTGCTGAACCAAAGTGTTTCAGATGCTTCGTAAGGCAATTCTTGCCAAAAACCACGACCATCATTATTTGACATCAGGACTTTACCTGGTCCTGCATTTTTTGTAATTTTAAGTCCTTTAAGACTTGTCACTCCACTTTCATCTATCGTCAAGTAGTTTTTGCTGTTGATGTCAGAAGAATTAGCAATGCTAAATTCACCTTCTTTGGCGCCGACTGACCATAAAACAGTAGCATTGTTTTCAGAAGGAACCTTATACTCGATTTCTAACCACAACCTATCTATTTCTAGCCTGCTAAACCCAGTCATATACGAAAGTTGTGGTTGTATAAACAAACAAATGTCACTGAGATTTACCATATCTGGCGTAACGGGAAAAGTAACAGTTTGGTAAGCAAGTGCATTGACTAGGTCAGTAGAGTTACTTACTTGTTGTAATCCGAAATTAAGGAGTTGCTGATTATTGGAGTTTTTATTTAATGTCAAAAAAAAGCTCATTGTTCCTGTGAAAGTACCAATTCTCCTCCATTCTGTATGTAGTGTGACATTTGTAATTTCAGCATCGGTTGGAATTTCACCTGAAGGACTGAAAACCACCTTCAGAATATTTGCCCAATCGGGTGCTATCTCCAGTTGTGGCCCATTCATTCTTACATCATCACTAGTGACGAGTTTGTTATGATTTAGATCGGTCCAATTTTTCCATGCTGGATCGAATTCAATAGAGAGTGCATTGGATGGCATTGCTGTAACTGTTAAGTAATCAAATCCAGCTTGGGCAGATTTTTTACTGTCGAGTCTGATAGCCATTCGAGTAGAATCACTTCTAATGTGTAATTGCTCCTGAGGGTTAAGCGCATTGATACCCACATTTTGGCTATACAGTATGCATGATGCGAACATCAAAATACTAAAAATAATAAGTTGCTTAGACATACCTTTGATTTTATTAAGCAAAAGTAGACGGTTATCATACCCAAGTCGTCACTCCTAAGGGTGATATTAATAAAAAGATGTGGTAACTAGTATTTCACTAAAAGTTCATTTGTTACCATTGATTTATCTTTTACGATGACGTAACTAAGCAGCCAAGACCTTACCTATAACTCGCGGAATTTTGATCGTAAATTCAGTGCCATCTGATCCATCGATGTGGTACTCTGCTTTAAGTTTTTGGATGAAAGCTTGTAACATTTTATTGCCAAAACTTTTAGAAATGTTAAAGCTTTCAATATCCATTCCTCTTCCATTATCCTTGATTGTGATACACAATTTATCACCTTCAATTTTTAATGAAAAATAGATATATCCTTGGTTTTTTTCCTTAAAAGCATGTTTTAAAGCATTGGATATCAATTCATTGGTGATCAATCCCAGCGGTATCATAGTATCTACATCTATTAGGAAATTATCTATGTCCTTTTCTAGTTTAATGTGCTCTTCATCAATATTATAAGACTCAAAAAGTTGGTCTAGAAGATCATCAAAATATCCTTTTGTTTCTATGGCGGTTAAATGTTCATCCGAGTATAAATTTTGGTGAATGAGTGCCATGGATAAAACTCTATTTTTTCCTTCATTGATAGCTTCTAAGGCGATTTCATCTGTGATATAATTGGACTGTAGGTTCAGAAGACTAGACACTACTTGCAGATTATTTTTAACTCTGTGGTGGATTTCGCGTAGCAGTAGGTCCTTCTCTCCCAACATCAGGGTGATTTGATTATTTTTCTGCTCAAGGATTGCATTGTTATTTGATTTTTGTCTGTAAAGCAAGAAAATAGCCAAAGCCAGAGAAGAAATAAAACCTAAACCAAGTAATGCCAAATAAAGGTTGCGTTTTGAAATATCTTGTTGTTTTTGAAGGATTAATATTTGATTGTCTTGTTCTAGTTTGTGGTACTTAGCCTCCATTTCTTTAATGGCTTCCAATCGTTTTTCGTCAAGTAATTTCTGTTCGATAACTAAAGCTGAATCAGCATACATCAATGCTACCTTGTAATTGCCATTCCATTCATGAAGTTTTTTAAGTTTAGCATAATAATTGTGTCTGAAAAGTAGAATACTGTCATTCAATGTTAGAAGTCCTTCTTCCAAAATATTTATGGCTTCGGGATATTTTTTTTCATCTCTAAGTTGGTCAGCTAGTAGTATTCTATTAGCAAGCAACATGGTGATATCTTTATTTTTTTTATGCTTTTCTATACTTTCTTCTAAGTATTTCTTCTTTTCCACAGGGTCGGCAATAAATGTGGTATTTTGATGAGCTGCAATCGTTTGTGTCGTTTTTCCTTCTTTAAAAATAGCATATTCCGCTTCCAACGAAGATATTCTGACAGAATCTTTTAGCGCTTTATATGCCTTAGTGGTATTGTGCAGACTGTAGCCATAATCAATACGTTTTCCGCCCCGACGAGATATATCTAAGGACTTTTCCATAAATTCGGCTGCCTTTGTAAAGTCTCCCAATGTAAGATATAAATCACCTAAATCTAGATAGTAGTGAGTTAGACTATACGTGTCGGAGTATTTTTTGATGCTTTCTATTGCTTTGATCTGATAATACATAGAAGAGTCAAGCATTCCGCTACCTCTGTGATGATATTGTCCCAATTTATTGTACACTATGGCTATTTCCTTAGGTCCGTACACATATTTTTTAGCTGCATGCAAATGAAACAAGGCCTTACTTTTATCGCCTTTTGCATAATAAACGACCTTATAATAATGGAGATGAAAATTGAATTTTTGATTATCTTTTCCTTTTTTGTCGACTATGACTTTAATGGAATCCAACATGTCCAAAGCTCTATTTGAGTCAGTTCTATACAATTTATCGATTTGAGCAAAAACGGAATCAATGCTATTTGGCTTGATATCCTGTGCATAAACTTGAGTTAATATTGCAAAAAACAATAGTAAGCATGTCGGGAATCTTTTGCCAAAAATGTTATTATACTTATATATCATGACTGCTTGTTTTTCTAAATAAAACGAATATAATTAAATACCATTATCAATCTCTTTTGACCTTATTTCGTTTATTGTAATATATTTTTAAACTTATTCTACAAAACTAATCATTTTTTGCATTACACAATCATTCTAACCTAAAACTCAACTTTTTCTTGCTACCAGTACTTACGCCCATACCAGTAGCATCATTTCCTTGGAAAGTCACTTTGTACAATCCATAATGATTATTGAGCCAATAACCTGCTCTATTTCCTGGCGCAACCTTGTCTAACGCAGTATGGAAAGTTGGTATTTCATCTTCTAGATAATCGTGCCATTTGTTTTCAATAATAGTAATATTATACGGAATAATGACAGTGCCCACTGGGTTTGTGTTAAAACTATAATTGACACTTATACTTTTGACGTCTATTTCTGTAGCCCACCTCCACAGGTTTAGGGCATCAATATCTGCATAATCATTGATATCATACTTGATGGTTACCTTAGGAACAACAGTTTCTGTTGTAAGACGTGTGTCGTTAAACTGACCACTTTGATTAGATTGTATAAAGCTAAAACCATTGTTTGATGAACCATTATTCGTATTTTCCCACTCATTTTCGATTTCTTGGTCTTCTATAGGCTGGCGGTATCCAGAAACTTCAGTATTTAAAGGAAAGGATATTTTATCCGAATCATAATTAAAATATAGGTCATTTATATCCCACTTCGATTCAATTAAATTGTTTTTCCTTACTGATGCATTACTAGGTCCACCAGCTACATGAGAAAAATTTCGGTTATAAATGACAGAATGACTTTCGTTATAAATACGTTTTGTTTTTGTTTCAAAACTAGTGTATTCATCTTTTATGTAACCAAAAAATCCACTCATTCCATTACTAAAAAAATCCATTTCATAATTATTGCTTGAACTTGAATATACGCCTCCACCTGTGCCATGATCATTGCCAGTTTGTTGTGAATTTTCAACAAAACTGTTTTCACTTTCTTCTTCAGAAAATATGGCAACCAAAGGTTCATTCAATTTATTTCCATCACTATCTATTTCGCCCAAAATATCAAAAACATCAAAATCTTCGTCTGCATAAACCTGTAAATCAGCGTATTCACTCGCATTACTTCCATAAAAAACGGGTGAGATGGTTGCACTTGCCATCTTGTCTGGCAATGTGTTATATTTACTAGTCCTGAAATAATATTGGTAGATGATTTCTTCACCGTCTTCTTTTACATTTCCAGGAAGTGGTGGAATATCGATGTTCACATTCGTAGTTGATCCTACAAGATTCAAATCATCTGTTTTGGAAAATGATATTACTTTTATTCCTGAAAACAAACCCGCTTGCTCGTTATTTGGAAATAGCTTTCTTTTCTTTTTTCTCACCAATTGACAAGAATAAATAGTAGCGGGTGTCAAGGCTGGTACGCTCGATAAAATTTCATCTATTTCTGACCTTTGTTTGACGGTAGTTAATTCTTTTATTTCAGCTACACTGCCATCTAGACCTTGCCAGCGAATATAATAAGTGTACTCCCACGTGTCGTTGTC
>JBGSOH010000229.1:0-2106 GCA_041739205.1 Saprospiraceae bacterium | reverse complement strand
ATAAAAGCCCGAATTTCTGATAGGTCAGTGGTTCGGGCTTTTTTTGTTGGTTCCATTTAAATTTGATAAACAAAAGAAATTAATGTATAATCAACTGTAGGTATAGCATTATAAAGGTATCAATTATAACAAGAACTCAGAAGTTGGATAGCATTTTACAGCATCTAACTTATCAAAATTACATTTACGATTTCCTTAAATCATCTTTAACGCTGTGATAACTATTGCTCAAACATTTATCCATTACCTTTGAAACATAAAATTAACCATAAAATATAATAAATCATGAAATCACTTTTTACCCTTTTATTCACTTTCTACTGTTTCTTTATAACACACGGACAGACTTCCAACATGTATTTTATTAATGGACTTCCACTCGACTCCATCCGAGCCGAATATATCCAAGCCGAAACATGTAGGGTAGCTTTTAGCACTAAAGTATTTCTGGATGTTGATTATGGTCAAGAATCAAAAATCCTATACAACAAATACAATAGAATAGCCGATACAAAAGGAGATTACATTGAATTCAAAAGTAATATGGACGCACTAAATTATCTGACTGCCATAGGTTATGAGTTGATAGATACCGACTACCTTAGAATGAAAGATGATGAAATCAGGGTAAAATATATGCTTAAGAAAAAAGACAAGTAGATTTTATTGTTAATCAATTAGGAATCTATATTTTTTCAGAAACAATATCATACTAGACTTCCAATACTTTTTACTACTTTTGAAACTCAAATGAGTTACATGAGTTTGCATCTGACACCTTTTCCTAAACCTTCTTTACGTTCATTTCTGAATGTCATGGCTGCAATTAGTTTGACGATTGTCTTTATTTTGGTCGTTTTTCAGCCATTCGGAACAGCAAATTTTGATCATCCTTACAAATATTGGATATTGGTAGGATATGGAGTTGTTACATTTATTTCAGGGTTGTTGTTTTACTTTTGTGTTGCTGCTTTGGTCAGTGAAACTCGATTAAATAGATGGTCAACTATTGATGAGGTGTTATTTTTGTTTTGTATCATTCTGATTTGCCAAGTGAGTTGTTACTTCTATTGGGCAGCTATGTTTGCTGGACATTTAGATTGGGGACAATTCTTCAGTTTTTTTAAGATTGCTTCTTTGATTTCTCTTGTGCCAGTGTCCGTATATTTGCTATTCATTTATCAAAAATACAAAGAAGTAAAGTTTGTCTCAAGTGAAGAATCTCCTATCCAATCATCTGAAACTGAAAAAGTAGATAAACAATTGACCATCTACGGTGCGGGAAAAAATGAGAAAATCATCCTTGCCCCGGAAAATCTATATTTAGTAAAATCGGAAGACAATTATGTCATTCTTTTCCTTCTTGAAAATGGCAAAATAATTAAAAGAATGATGCGAAATACTTTAAGTGATATAGAACAACAGATCGGAAATTCGTTTTTCAGATGCCATAGATCTTTTATAGTCAATCCTGTAAAAATTGCCGAAATTGAAGGAAATATTACCAATACTAGAATTAGTCTGACAGGTATTGACATCAAAATCCCTGTGTCTCGATCCATGGTAGAGAAGGTAAAAATACTCGTTTAAAAAATAATCTTCAGTTCAAATCAATCATAAAAAAAACCTACTTCCAAACATAACTAACAGAATATCAATCATCTTGTGGTAAACTGCAAACTATAAGTCAAACTGCAAACCTTTCCATTCGCCACAAAACATTGCCATAAGTCCCTTCGATTTTTTTACTTAAATTTTGTCCTGCATCTTTGCTTCATCAAAATTTAACAATCGATATGAACAACGCAGAAATCTTTAGAATCTTAATCATTGCACATGCAGCGCTAGGTGGTCTATCTCTCTTATCAGGGTTTATTGCTGCTATCACAAAAAAAGGCAGACGATCACATATCATCAGTGGACGAATCTTTTATTACAGTCTCGGTAGTTCCATTTTACTATCTCTTATCGCTGCAAATATGCCAGATCATTACAATCCATTCTTATTTTCAGTGGGTATATTTAGTGGTTATTTTATCGTAATCGGCAAAAGGGCAATTCAATACAAATTACCGACGCATGTTTTCAACACAGATAGAATCATTC
>JBGSOH010000207.1:0-3769 GCA_041739205.1 Saprospiraceae bacterium | reverse complement strand
TAGTTACAGCAACTTACAAAGTTGGTACTAAACACACGAGTGAAGTTAAAAATCTTACACCATATGGCGTATTTGTTGAGTTAGACAATGGTATTGGAGGTATGGTTCACATATCTGACTTATCTTGGACTAAGAGATATTCTCACCCATCAGAATTTACTAAAGTAGGAGAAAAAATTGATGTTTCTATCCTTGAAGTAGATGAAGAGAGCAGAAAACTTTCTTTAGGTCACAAACAATTGGAAGAAAATCCATGGGATACTTTCGAAAATGTATTCCCAGTAGGTTCTTACCACGAAGCAACTATCGTTAAAAAGGATGATAGAGGCGCGATTGTTCAGTTACCATATGGTTTAGAAGCATATGCACCGATCAAACATATCAAAAAAGATGATGGTTCGACAGCTGCAAATGAAGAAGTTTTGACATTCAAAGTTATTGAATTTAATAGAGACGATAAGAGAATTATTGTTTCTCATACTAGATACCTTGAAGATATCAGAAGAGAAGCTGATCAGATAGTTGAAACTGAAAAAACCAAAGAGAAGGAAGAAGTCAAAAAGACAATCAAAGCAACTCAGGCAAAAGTTGAATTATCTACGTTTGGTGATATCGCAGGTTTTTCTGAACTAAAAGAGCAAATGGCAGAAGCAGCAGCAACCGCAAAAGTAGCTGATGTAAAAGAAGAAGTTGCCAAAGCTGTTGTAGCGGAAGAAAAACCAGCTGCTCCTGCAAAAGGTGATGATCTTAAGATCGTTGAAGGTATAGGACCAAAAATTGAAGAGTTATTCAATAATGCAAATATCTTTACATATGCTGAATTAGCAAAAGCGGATCCAGCTGACCTTAAAGAAATTCTTAATGCTGCTGGTTCTAGATACCAAATGCATGACCCGACATCTTGGCCAATGCAAGCTGAATTAGCAGCTAATGGTGAGTGGGACAAACTCAAAGAATGGCAAGATAATGCTAAAGGTGGTAAGATAGAAGAGTAACATTTTTCGATTCAACCAAATAAAAGAGAGAGCTTTTGTCTTCATTGATAAAGGCTCTCTTTTTTTTTTGAACATATTTGGTGATTTGATGTTTGATGATTTCTTTAGTAAAAATCATTAATTTGAAAAGAGTAGGAATAATTGGGTCAGGTTTTTCTGGATTAGCAGCAGCATCTTGTTTAGCAAAGGCAGGTTTTGATGTTACCGTTCTTGAAAAGAATAGCACTTTAGGTGGCCGTGCAAGAAAGTTTGAAGTTGATGGTTTTACATTTGATATGGGGCCTTCCTGGTATTGGATGCCCGAAGTGTTTGAAAATTATTTTAATATTTTCGGAAAAAAGTCTTCAGATTTTTATGAGCTCAAAAGATTAGATCCTTCCTACGACGTAATTTTTGGAAAAAATGATATCGTTTCAATTCCTGCAAATTATAATCAATTAAAAGAACTTTTTGAGTCCTTAGAGCAAGGAAGCGGTGTTAAAATTGATAAGTTTTTGGAAGAAGCTGAATATAAATATACTGTTGGTATGAACGAATTTGTTTGGAAACCAGGTAATTCTATTTTTGATTTTGCTGATATACGTGTATTAAAGAGTTTATTTAAATTACAAATGTTATCTTCTATTTCTACACAAGTTGATAAGTTGTTTAAAAATGAAAAGATAAGAGATATTCTTAAGTTCCCAGTTTTATTCCTTGGAGCTACACCAGAAAACACGCCTGCACTTTACAGTTTAATGAATTATGCAGATCTTAAACTTGGGACATGGTACCCTATGGGTGGTATGTACAAAGTTATCGAAGGCTTTGTGTCTATAGCAAGAGATTTGGGTGTTAAATTTATAACAAACGCTGATGTAAAAGAGATAGTTGTCGAAGAAAGTAGGGCAACGAAAATGATCACAGATTCAACATCATATGATTTTGATTACATAGTTGCAAGTGCAGACTACCATCATGTAGAGCAAAATCTTTTACCTAAAAAATACAGAATGTACGACCAAGCATATTGGGAAAATCGTACAATGGCTCCAAGTTCTCTACTTTTTTATGTTGGATTGAATAAAAAAATCAAGGGATTAAAACATCATAATCTGTTTTTTGATGAGAATTTTGCGCGACATGCGGATGAAATATATACTAATCCAACTTGGCCAAGTGCCCCATTATTTTATTTGTCATGTCCATCGGTTACTGATTCGAGTTTGGCGTCTGATGGAAATGAAAATTTATTTATGCTAATGCCCTTAGCGCCTGGCATCAAAGACGAACCTGAACTGCATGAAAAGTATTTTGATATAATGTGTAATAGGATTCAGAAAATACTTGATGTTGATATACGAGACAGTATTATTTATAAAAGATCTTATTGTTTGAATGACTTTATTTCAGATTATAATGCATTTAAGGGGAATGCCTATGGTTTGGCAAATACATTAACCCAAACTGCTTTTTTGAAACCAAAGATGAAAAGTAAAAATATAAAAAATCTGTTTTATACGGGTCAGCTTACAACGCCCGGTCCTGGTGTACCCCCATCCATAATTTCAGGTCAGGTGGTAGCAAATGAAATTATTAGTTCACATAAATCACATTAGCATGGAACTATATTCAAAAGTGTGTTTCGATTGTAATGCTGTAATAACGAAAAGTTATAGCACGTCTTTCTCGTTAGGAATTAGAATGTTTGCAAAAGAACTTCGATACCCGATTTATGCTATATATGGTTTCGTACGGTTTGCTGATGAAATAGTAGATACTTTTCATCATATAGATAAAAAGCAGTTTTTAGATGAGTTTAAAATAGATACATTTAAAGCAATTGAAAGTAGAATTAGCCTAAATCCTGTATTACATTCTTTTCAGGAAGTAGTAAATAAATACAATATTGATCATGAACTTATCAAAGCTTTTCTATATAGTATGGAAATGGATTTGTATAAATCAGTTTATGACAAAAAAGATTTAGATCTATATATATATGGTTCTGCTGAAGTAGTAGGTTTAATGTGTCTATATGTTTTTTTAAATGGAGATATTAATGAGTATGAAAAATTAAAAGCTCCAGCCCAATCATTAGGGGCAGCATTTCAAAAAATTAATTTTTTGAGAGATATGAAGTCAGATTATCTAGAGAGAGGACGGGTTTACTTTCCAAACATAGATTTTGATTTATTTACTGAATCTGATAAAAAGTCCATACAAGATGATATCCAAAAGGATTTTGATGATGCATATAAAGGAATTGTTGCATTGCCAAGATCTTCTAGATTAGGTGTATATTGCGCTTACAAATATTATATAAACTTATTTTATAAGATTAAATCTTTATCCGCCGATACTATAAAGGAAAGAAGAATACGCGTTAGTGATAAAAGGAAACTGTTTCTTCTGACTACATCTGCTTTTCAGCATAAATTTGATTTATTTTAGCATGGCAATATTAATACGTAATAAATAGTAAATCAACTTGTTACAGCATCATGGCTATTAGAAGAAAGAAATTTATGAAAAAAATATTTAAAAATAATTTAATAAAGCTTTGAATTATAGAAAACGTTCTTACCTTTGCGTCCCCTTAACGAAGGAACGTTTGATAGAGAATGAGATTGAAGTGTTTGAGAGTTTAGTTTTGGTATTTATTTTGGGTGTTGGTGAGATTGAGTGGATAAAAAAAAAGAATAAATATTTTTAAAAACATTTGGATATAAATAAAATAGTATCTATCTTTGCGGCCCGAAAGGAAATAGAGTGATTGGGAGAGTGGGGTTAAT
>JBGSOH010000191.1:0-6134 GCA_041739205.1 Saprospiraceae bacterium | reverse complement strand
TAAGGGCTTATGATGGTCTAAAATGTGTTAGTTATAAACGAAAATATACTATTGTTTTTTATCAATTTGAAAATGAAGTGATTATCACTGAGTTTATTGCTCAAAAATTGATAAAATAATAGACCATGTTACATAGAATTGAAAATATCACAAACATTGACCAATATTTCATAACATGCATTTGGAATGATGTACAGAAAAGAATAATTGATTTTAAAAAGTTTATGGCGGATTATCCTCAAAGTTTAAAATTCAAATTCTTCAACAACGTTGTGAAACTTGACAGGTATTGTTTTACCAAAATAAGCTAAAAACAAAAATAGCTTATCACAAATTATTATCAATATCCATTTTTTCATGGAGTATTCTCACTACAATGCAGGTTTTGTCTTGAAATCTGTAAAAAATGATGTGTCTACCAGTTTTAATTGTTTTATACTCCTTACTAAAATGTATATAATTTTTTCCTATTAGTTTTTCTTGCGCAATATCTTTAATACAATCATCAATAAGCGCTACATATTTTACGGCCTGATTATATGACCAATTCTCTACAGTGTAATCAAATATTTCTTCAATATCTCGATAGGCTTCCGGGAGAATGAGAATTTTATACATTTTGTTTATGCTTGATAGCCATACTTTTTAGAAAGCCATCATGGTCATAAGACAGTGGTTCACCACTTTTTTCACCAGCATCCAAAGCATTATTAATGGCTTGTATTTTTTGTTTTCGCTCATCCAAAAGCCTTAAACCTTCCCTAATCATTTCTGACGCAGATCCATAAGTACCTATACTCATTTCCTTTTTAATCAATTCTTCGTAATATTCACCCAAGATAACAGATGTATTTTTACCCATTTTGTTAAATTATTTCACAAATATACCACATTATGGTATATGATAGATGATTTTGTTTGAATTAATTAAAAAAAGACATTGAACAAGATTTTAATGTATAGGTCCTTCAAGACCTATTTTTAAGCGTTTGTTGTAAGGAATTTTAATAATGGTTATTTGAAAATACCATATTTTTACTTTTTAAATTTTAAAAATCTAATAGTATGCCAATTGAAGTAGTTATTGACAATAAAGAATATGTAATTTTACCTAAAGAAAGGTATAATAGTTTATTAAAAAAACACGTGCACGAAAAGTATAAAGGTAAACTTTTAAATGTTGAACAAGCAAAAGCTATATCCTTGGAAAGACTGGAAAGATGGATGAAGCCTAAATAAGTTAATCATTCCTATATCTAAATGTACCTGTAGCAGTCAATCCATTTTCTAAAGGGACTTCTACACCTAATTGAACATTGTATTTTGTGACATTTGATAGTTGAAAACTGCCTTCGTTGTAATTTCCCCTATCTCTTGAATCAACTAAATTTGAAAATATGGTGGTACCATTATTTGCTATATTTCTATAAATTAAATTCTCATATTTAAATGAAAAAGTTGAATTAACTAAAGTATTAAGGCTTGGCTTTTTATCAAACCATAAAGTAAAACTTCTTTTTTCTAAATTCCAAAAACTTGCAATTCCTTCATATTCTGACCTATAAACATTACTAAAAACATTATACTTTTCTCCATTCGAAAATGTAATTCTTATATATTCCTCCACATTATTGTCACATGCTGTTATTATCAGACCAATATTACTTATAGAACTTCCCAATAATATCATCTTAGACTCTTTTTCATCTTCTATTGAAATAGCTTTTATCCTAAACGTTGAAGCATGACAATTTTGTTTAGTAATACTGAATCTCCCACTTTGGTCTGCTGTATAATCATTCCTCCTATCGTTTTCAAAAACTGAAATAATGGCATTCGCTGCCGGTAATCCATTACATTTAAAAACGCGTCCACTGATCGTTATGTTTTTGTTTTTATACCCAACTATCACATTCCCCAAATCTTGATCAGTAGAAAAAGGTCCGATATTTTTACTATATAAGCGTTCATTACAATGATCCAAAACTTCGAGTTTTAATTGTTCATTTGCAGGGACGAGTCCTTCAAACATTCCTAATGTATTTGTATGAGAAATTCTTTGCCCATTCTGACCTTCAATACTTATACTTATTTGACCTTCTGTAGGCGCCCCACCAAAATGTACTAGATTACCTTTGATATAAACCAATGGTCTTGGGTAGTCATAATTCCAATAACTAAAATGTGACACTTCGCCTACATAAAGATTGCCAATTTTAGTCGCTTTACCTTCTTCTACCCACACACCTTTACTTTCGTCAAAATGCCACAAAGGCATCACATCTGGCGCGTAGCTTTCCATAGAAGTTGGGATTTTAGCTGTCATTTTACATGTTTCACCAGGCTTTATATTCAGACGGTTGCCATTAAGATCAGATAACCAAACGCCAACCATTCCATAAGATTCAAGCACTACTTCTTCTTCATTTTGAGTTTGACCTATCAATGCACCAGGCATTTCATCATAGGTAGTTTGTGAAGTCGGATCTAGATATTTAACACCGACAGCCACGATACCGCTATAATTGTTTCCATTTTTATCAACAATGGCATTAGGAGGGAATTCAAGTTTGACTAAATCTTCCATTTCAATGCTTCCTCCTTTAGTCGATACTAATTTATAGGGATAGTTTTCTTTAATAAGTCGAATATTGGTGAAAGTATTTTCATTAGACCTAGTAAACAAAGTTCTACTTCCATCAAAGTATCCATTTCCTTTGACTTGAATAACAATTTTCCCATCGTGATTAATGTTTTCAGCATTGAAATACCCAAATTCATCTGTTAAAAACACAGTACCATTTATGATTACTTTCGCTTGCCCTACAGCTGTATTTTCTTCATTGGTGACAAAACCATTCACACTTGATGCTGTAAATTCTCCTATCATGATGACGTCCACATCTTTCCTACATGACCAAAAAATTACTAGTGTGATAATGGCAGCTATAAAACCAAATTGAGTCTTCATGATTAATATTTTTTCTTAAAAAGAGTGGTAAGATGGTGTTTTCGTTTTTGAAAATTATGGAAAGTTTTACCTTATCCTAAAATTTAAAACTTATAACGAAGATTTCTAATGCTTATTTCATTTCATACGATTCTAATTATAATTTCAAAACTCTTCTTATTTCAAGTCTAAATATTAAAAGCTTATTTTCATGCATGTTTGATAGCTAAAAAGATGTTTATAAATGTCCCAAAAAAGAAAAAGTCCAAAAAACCTAAATCCAAAACCACAAATTCTACCGTAAGTAAAGGTAATGTTTAATCTTTAAAATTTTATTACCATGAACAATCCATTTATGAAGTCATTAACTATAGTAGCTCTAGGAGCGTTAATGATCACCCAAATTTCTTGTTCCAAAGATGATGAAAACACTACACCAAAGCCTGATGTGACCTATTACACACTCGAAGAAGGCAATATCTTAAAACAAGCAAATGCTCAGAACCCTGCAAGCCTTATGCTGACAGTAGCAGTCACAGGACTTAATGGCATCAATGAAGAAATCACTGCTATAGATTTCAGACCAGCCACTGGAGAATTGTATGGTGTGAGTTCTGAAAACAATATTTATGTCATCAACTCTACAACAGGTAAAGCACGCGCTATCAGCAGTACACCTTTGTCATCAAGTATAGAAGGCAATGCTGTAGCTCTAGATTTTAACCCAACGGTAGATAGAATCAGACTAGTGACTAACACTGGCCAAAACCTACGTTTACATCCTGAAACTGGGGCAATCGTGGCGACTGATGGCAGAATTAATGGTGCTGATGTCAATATCGAAGCAGTTGCCTATACCAACAACTTTAGCGGTACTACGTCTACCGTTCTGTATGATATCGATCAGAAAACAGACAAACTTTACAAACAAGATCCACCCAATAATGGCACACTTGTCGAAGTAGGAAACCTAGGTGTAGATATTACTGCAGCTGCGGGATTTGATATTAGTTCTGATGGCAAATCAGCATTATGCGCACTGCAAGTAAATAATATATGGGAACTCCGACAGATAGACCTGACCACGGGAGCTGCTACCAAAATAAGCGACCTACCGAATGGCACTTATAAAGGACTAGCCATACCTTCTGCCCCTATTTCTTACGCTGTGGATGACAATAATAATTTGGTTTACATTAATTTTGAAGCTACTGCAAATACAATCACAAAACCCATTACAGGATTGGCTACAGGGGAATCAATTGTTGGTTTAGATTTTAGACCTTTTAATGGACAATTGTATGCCATAAGTTCGCAGAGCAAAATATACACGATCAACTTAGGTAATGGAGCTGCCACACAAGTAGGTATATCGCCTTTGACAACTTTGTTAGTAGGCACTTCATTTGGCTTTGACTTTAATCCTACGGTAGATCGCATACGATTGACTAGTAATACTGGATTGAATCTAAGATTACACCCAGAGACCGGACTCATTGCAGCAGTTGATGGCATGTTGAATCCTGGTACACCATCTATTTGCGCATCAGCTTACACCAATAATTTTGCAGGAGCCACTACTACAATACTATTTAATATTGATAATAATGCAGACGTATTGTACAAACAAGATCCGCCAAATAGTGGTGGCTTAGTAGCAGTAGGACCACTCGGCGTGAATGTAGAGTCAGCAGCGGGCTTTGATATTGGATCTCAGACTGGGATCGCATATGCAGCTCTAAAAGTAGGTAGTCAAACAAGTTTATACACGATTAATCTTACCACTGGTGCGGCTACTAAAATACAAGACCTTAGCTTTAATGTAAATGCATTTACAGTAGGTACTGGGTTTTAGAAGTTTTCTTGGTAATATTTGGGCGTGGTCTGTGTTTTAATTAATGCAGGCCACATCTTTTTTAATGTATAACCAACAAATTAGTCTTGAAAATGCTGCCACTTGATTTGATCATAGAACATTATCCTACTTACCTTATCTTTGAAATACAGCAGGAATCTTATGTACTGCAATTCTATAAGATTAAGATATTTCTCTTTAAAGTATGAAAAAAATTAACGTTTTTAACTTGGATTAATAGTACAATTTAAAAATAATTCTTTTCTTGCACAAAAATTTAAGTTATGCACAGACATATTCAAGAGTGGTACAGCCCTTCGCTAAACAAAAACATGGAAATAGTAGAATACGGTCATCATGGTTTTGCGCTATTATTACTGCCTACAGCTGCTGCTGATTATCTAGAATATGAACGTTTTTTACTAATAGACGCCATCTCAAAATACATTGACCAAGGCAAAGTCAAAGTCTATTCTATCAATTCAATCAATAGTGAAAGCTGGTTGAATAACAAGATAGATGGTCGTCAGAAAGTAGTACGACACAAACAATTTAATGATTATGTTTATAATGAAGTAGTACCTTATATCAAAGGTAGAACTAGCCAAGAAACACCCATCATTACTTGTGGTGCATCATTTGGCGCCCTTCATGCTGCCAATTTATTTTTCAAAAATCCCACAGCAATTAATGGTTGCATAGCTATGTCTGGCTTATATGATCTGGGTGCATACTCAAAGAGTTATTGGGATGATGATTGTTATTGGAATAGTCCTCTTCATTACCTAAAAGATCTACAAGATCAATGGCATCTTGATCAGATCAGAAGCTCAAAACACATCCACATTCTCGCTGGTTCAGGAGACTATGAAGATCCTGATGGGTCAAGATATATTTCAGGATTGCTTCATCACCGTCACATCAACCATCATCTAGACATATGGGGATATGATATCAAACACGATTGGCCTACTTGGCGTGCCATGTTGCCTTATTTATTAGAGTCAAAGTTTTAAGCCTAAATATTTCGTAAGAAATCTAGCTAGTCAAGGGATTTATTCTTGGCTTCGCTTGACTATTCATTTATAAGCTATTCATTTTTATAAAAATGGGTGGTTTGTGGTATAATATTGATTAAATCTTCCTTTAGAATAAATTGTTTGGTAATGGTCAAAAATCCAAAAGTTGGGCTAAATCTTTTTTTAAGGTGCTGGCAAATTCTGTAACTTTGCGTCATGGCATCGAGAACACCCAAACCAAGTACGGATGAAGTTTTAGGAAAACTTGCATCGATTATAGTACCGAAGGATTATTTATCTAATTTTGCTG
>JBGSOH010000546.1:0-3300 GCA_041739205.1 Saprospiraceae bacterium | reverse complement strand
GCGAGACTAAAACTCAACTAAACCCAATGGTCTCAAAACCCTGTCCCGTTAGGGACAAAATATCGGTAGAAAAAACAAAATCAAAACCCAATCCTCGTGCCTTTAGGTACGAAACAACAAAATAAAAGGCATCCTATCGATCTTTGTCACGCCTAGTCGCAACCAAATTAATTTAAAAAAAATCCAAGAAACCAATACATTTTTTGTCCCAAAACACTTATCTTTATTCCCAGTTAAAATCTGTTTCAGCACTTAACCGTCCAAACGATTTTTGACCATCAAAAGTCCAAAAAAGCTATCAAAACGATCATTTTCCACCAAAAACGAAGCAGGGTTGTCCCGACGTTGTCCCGACCTTGTGCCAAGGTTGTCCCGAGGTTGGCCCGACCACGCTCCCTAGACGCTCCCAATACACTCCCACTACACACCGATGTACCTTTGATAATAATTAATGTCAGTTTCTAATAATTTAGGAACAAACTTAGATTGTATAATTCACAATCTAAAAGTTCAATTGCGGGGACTATATACCTATTTTATCTATAAAAACAAAGAGAGCCTTCACTTTTTTGTAAAGGCTCTCTTCGATTATGAAAGCATTATTCTTTATTAAGGTTGAGATTAAGATTTAGGCTGAGAATCTACTTAATCTTAACCTTAGTCTAAACCTTAATCTCAATTTCCATTAATCTGTATAGTTGCCGTACCACATTGTGCAGGTGGACACAACGGTTCGGATGGTGCACAATTACCTGGGTCAATGATGGTAAATATTTAGATACAGCCCGGTGTCGTCCTATCTGTAAACGTAATGGTAAAAGTACCTTCACTGTCAGCTGTTCCTGCACACATGCGCTTCTTTTAAATTATTAAAGTACATTTGCAAATCAAAACCTAATAAATCGAATTTCTTTTATTCTATGCTTAGGATATTCATTATTATTCATTGACCCATTATTTTTTCAATAGCTAAGTGATTTATAAAATGAAGTTATCATACTTTATAATTCTTTTCTTTTTGATTTTATTTACCATACTAACGTACTTGGTGTCGGACCATATCTTCTTTTGGGACACAGTACAACTTGGGGCAAAACATGGTCTTCATTTTTATGATACAAATTTTTCCGAAATATTACTTCCAGATGCTATTGATAGTGGACATGTGCCCGTTTTTGGGATGTACTTAGCTTTAGTGTGGAAAGTATTTGGGAAAACGCTATTTGTAAGTCATTTTGCCATGTTGCCATTTTTATTTGGAATTGTAATCCAAAGCTTCCATTTAGTCAAAAGTTATGTCCCAATAAATTACCTTTTTTATGCCTTGTCAATATTTCTTTTGGAGCCTACCCTACTTGGTCAGTCTGCACTCATTTCTCCAGATATTCCTTTGGTCTTTTTCTTTCTTTTGTCTTTAAATAGTATCCTAAGCAACAAACGGATTTTACTAACCTTGGGTATTATGGGTTTATTTCTCATAAGTATGCGAGGAGGAATGACATCGTTTGCTTTATTACTACTAGATTTATATTTTAATTACAATAAATCATCTCCAAAAGCATTTTGGAGACTTGTAAAAATGTCTTGGTTTTACTTACCTGGATTCTTATTGTTTTGTACATACAATTATTTACACTATACAGAAAAAAACTGGATTGGCTATCATGAAAACTCTCCTTGGTCACCATCATTTCAACATGTGGATTTCGTTGGTTTTGTAAAAAACATGATTGTATTGGGTTGGAGACTTTTAGACTTTGGAAGAGTAATTTTGTGGATGCTTGGATTATGGTTGGCTGTAAAATATTTTTCAAAATTCAAAAAAGATAATAAAATAAAAGAGTTGTTAATCATTTTTATGGTGGTGATTTTGTGCTCATCTATAAGCTTTTTAAGTTACACAGGATTAAATGCCCATAGATATATTCTGCCTGTCTATCTAAGCTTTTCATTAGTGGTCATTTATATGATATTTAGTAGTGAAATAATTCAAAAAAGATGGATTACTTCGCTTTTATGTGTTGGATTACTTAGTGGACATCTTTGGGTCTATCCATCACACATCTCGCAAGGATGGGATGCAAGTTTGGCACATTTGCATTACTATGATCTTAGAGAAAAAATACTTGCAGATATGGATTCTTTACATATTCCTATTCCAGAAGTAGCTTGTGTTTACCCAAATAACAGTGAGCAGAGATATATGAATTTATCAAACAACACCACCAAGCATTCAGCTTTCGATCATACACTAAGTAAGTATGTTTTGTATTCTAATGTTTATAATGATTATACAGATGAAGATGTAAAAGTCTTAACTGAAGAATTTAAAATCATCAGTCATCATCAAAAAATGGGCTTGTATATGACCTTGTATGAGAAAAAGTAAAGGCTATTAATTAAAAAACTGATAATCAATAAATTACAAATCAACTAAGTTATTTTTCTCTAAGTATTTTCTTTATCAATACTATTTGACCCAAGTGGTAATAACTATGCTCGAGTATGCCCATCAAATTGCGAAGGTATGTGCCATATTTATCATCCGTGAAAGCATCGTTTAATTGAGAAGTAGGCATTTGCTCTACCAAATACACTAAATATTCAGCATTTCTATAGATGTTTTCGCGCATAGTGTCCCACTCTTCTGGTGATGTGATAGGTGGCATATCATAGCTGTACTTATCTCGAATATCCAAAGTTCCTCCTTTAAAAACATTCATGACACCCTCAAGATAATAATTGAGATGAAAAGCCAAAAGTGCTATAGTATTGAGAGATCCATACTTTGTATTGGCCATATCTATATCCACGTCATCAAGCTGTGCCTTAAGATTAAGGTTAGTTCCGATCCACTGACCAGAAAGGAATAAATCTTTGAGTTGCTTGGCTATTTGTTCATTGAGTGTCATAAATCACAAATTTGCAGGAAATTAAAAAAATTACAGAGCAAAAATAGCAAGATTTTAATTCTTAGATAAATAATGTTTGTGGTTATTATCCTACTATTGGGTTAAAAATGAACATACTACATTCAGGTTATTTTTCAATTTTTAAATTACTTATGTAATTGAAGTTAATCAAAATAGCTAATTTTGACTTTTTAATTTTATTAATGTAAAAAAAATCACTTTGACAATCCTAAATTTTGATTTTTCTGACTGGAGTCAAAAAGACTTCAATAATTATTTTAATAGAGAAATCCCTCACTTTACCAAGATGGGAAAATATAATTTACCAAGTGAAATAGAAACATTAAAGAAAGTTGATGAAGAAGAAAGAATAGACCTTTCTACTATT
>JBGSOH010000147.1:0-8636 GCA_041739205.1 Saprospiraceae bacterium | reverse complement strand
CATTATATTTAGTTTAAAGTTTAAACGTGTAATGTTTAAGAAAAACTCTCATCTTCTCACCTTAATCTCAACCTAAGTCTTAGTCTCAACCTTAACCTTAGTCTCAACCTTGTCCTTATTTTGTTTAATGTTTAAATGTGTTAAGTTTAAGGGAAACTTCCTACATCTTATTCTTAACCTTATTCTTAACCTTATTCTTAACCTTAGTCTCAACCTAAGTCTCAACCTTACTCTTAACCTTATTCTCAACCTTAGTCTAAACCTTAACCTTATTCTCAACCTTAACCTTATCTTCAACCTTACCCAAATTCTCATCTAAAATGTATACTTTTACACCTTATTATTTTTAGTATGATAAAGTATGTAATTCTCGTTTTGTTACTCTTGTTGGGAGGTGTGGTGTGGCATTTTTATCCACAACTTATGATTGCAAATGGTTATGCAGCAAAAAAAATATGTACTTGCACCCTAGCAAATGGCAGAGATCAGGCTACAGCAGAAAAGCAGCATTTGTATTTTAGTGTATTGTCATTCGTAAAAAATGAAGTTGATACCATAAACCAACAAGTAAAAAGTTCTTTTTGGGGTCTGTCTCCACAGATTGCGCAATATCGTTCTGGTATCGGTTGTATACTATTGGATGGGAATGATGATTATCATGTTACTTTTCCTGATCAGGAAGTTGTAATGGCCATTGATTCATTGTTTTGGCCTTATGGAAGCAAAGAATTAATAGCTTCTACCAAAGGATTGGATCAAAAAGCATTATTGGATGCAGTAGATGATGCTTTTGATGTGGATGGGAATATAGATGACAAAAGGACTACCGCAGTATTAGTCATTCACAATGATACACTTATTGCTGAAAAATATGCCAAAACCTTTCATAAAGATACACCACAATTAGGATGGTCTATGACTAAGAGTTTTATGAATACCTACGTTGGCTTATTAGTGAATGAAAAGAAACTTGATATCCAGCAGAAAGGTCTTTTTAAGGAATGGCAAAACGATGATCGAAAAGATATTACCTTGAATGATTTGTTACATATGAATACTGGATTAGACTGGGAAGAGAATTATGCAAAAGTATCAGACGCTACCAATATGCTTTACAAGTCTGAAAATATTGCAGCCATACCACTTTCAAAAAAAATAAAATATCCTATCGGTACACATTGGTATTACAGTTCTGGGACTTCCAATATTCTAAGCAAGTTTTTGCGCAATCACCTTAATGATGATAACCTTTATCTTACCTATCTCAAAAAAAATCTTTTTAATCCACTCCTAATGTCTTCTACTTTTATAGAGACGGACGAAAGTGGTACATTGATAGGATCAAGTTATGGATACGCCACACCGAGAGATTGGGCGAAATTTGGGTTATTATACCTACATGACGGAGTTTGGAATGGCAAAAGATTGCTACCAGAAGGTTGGACAACTTACACAAGAGAAGAAGCGCAAGGGTCCAAAGGAATCTATGGAGCTCATTTTTGGTTAAATAAAAATGGTGTAGAATATCCTGATGCTCCGTATGATTTATATTCTGCCAATGGGTATCAGGGACAATTTGTATTTATCATTCCATCTAGAAATGTGGTCATTGTCAGAATGGGCACTGGTGGCGAAGCATTTGATACCAATCTTTTTTTAAAGAATATTTTAGCCGCTATTCCTGTGACTTCTTCAAAAATAATAAACTAATATTATGAAGTATTTACTTTTTACAACAATGATCATCGTTGCTTCTTGCTCTTCGTCTAAGATGGGTCAGCGTGGTGACAAAGTGAGTGGTAATGACTTGTATACAATAGGTGGAGATTGTCAATTTAAGGAAGGTACTGGTTTTGACTCAAAAGTTGGTACCGTGCAGTGCGGTGATATCATATTTGATTATGATTATGGCAAATATGCAAATGCAGGACCTGTTACAGTGGAAGAAGGATTTATGCGGGCTTTTAATGCAAATTATTATGCGAAGTTTTTTGAAATCATCCACATCGAAGCCAAACTAAATAGATTGTTTAGAGATTCTGTATCTATTGTAAATATCGTGGACAAAGTAGAAGATACAAAGACGATCTTTCAATGCCAAGTTTGTACCAAGGTAGCAAATTTAAAATTCCGGGGTAGGACCTATGGTTATCCATTTCAGTTAAACAATGAAGATCCTAATCTGAAACATTATGATATTACCATAGATACATCAGACATTTACATCCGTAAAATTTATATTTCTAACATAGATTCTTTGCCTTCAGGTCTGTATTTAAAATCTTTAGATGGTAAAAAGGAAAGCAAAACTTTATCGCTTATAACAAAAAATAGGGTAGATGGTCAAGACCTTCGTAAGTTGTTGACATCCGTTAAGTTTAAATGATGACTAGTTAATTATGACATTTATGCCATTATTAAGGAAGATCTACACCCAATAAAGAAAATGGTACTTTTTTAATAGCTTTTTGACTTTCTACATTTAGAATGAGTTTCATTTTTGCGTCAGGTTTTGTCTCAAAGTAATATGTGTGGACGACATTCGTATAAGATGAAGAAATAGGTACAATTTTTATGCTTTTATCATCTTCAAAATCTACACCCATAACTTGCGAGTTATCTCCGCCTATGGCAAAAAAGATCATGTTATCGATTTCTGTCTCTGTGTAATAACTTAAGTTGTCCACTAAAGAATTCACTTCTGATGCGAAGTTCCTGTCAGATTCTGGTAGCTTTTGAATATCTTCATATCGTTGGTTTACATCTTTAGCACCCATCTTTTGGAGTGTTGCCTTATCATAGAAAAATAATGAGAAGGCAGCACCTTTGGGCGCTAAATTTACACCAGCTTTAGTTTTAAAGCCAGATATTTTGACAATGCCTCCATTTTCTTCCGTTGGTTTAAATAAGCTCAAACTTCCATCAATATTTATCGTACTTGCAGATCTGGAAGCCTTAAGAAGTTGGATGATGGAGTTGTCGTCTATAGCCACATACTTTGCATCTTCCATTGATTCTGGAAGTAAGTTGATGCCTTTATTATCTACTGCCCGTTTTAACTCGTTTATTTTGTAGTAGGTGTAATTTCTGATTTCATCGCCTATTGGTTTTACTTCTACTTTGCAATAATCCCAACTTGAACTTATAGACCTAAGTTCTTCTACGTTGACCACTTTTAGCTTTTGTGCTTGCATCATGTTTACAGATAATATCATTGTAATAATTGCTATAATTAATGTTTTGTAGATGGTCATGATGTTGTATTTATTTTGGTTAATTGAAGTAATGCGAAATATAGTTGCAAATATAAGGGATAAATGCATGTTATGTAAGTTTTTTTGCAATGTTTTAATAAAATGATTTTTGGGTTTCAGATGAAGCCGAAACTTGGAATTATATAAGACCTTTGGGTATTCCTTTTATAAATTATTGAAAATCAATTATTTTGGTGTATAAATAGGTTGTTTGGGTGTCATTCTGATTTAATTTTACTTTATTTTTGTTTTTAGTAACTTTATTTAGTTATTAACGGTTGTAGCAGTCAACCAACAAAATCATTTTGAAGTTATACATTAAATACATGGTCTCGGCTCGATGCAAGATGGCAGTCAGAGCAGTTCTAGAAAATATGAATTTAACCTACAGATCCATCGAACTCGGAGAAGTCGACGTGAAGGAAGAGCTAGATAAAGATCAATTACTTACCATCAAAAAAGGATTGCTTGTGTCGTCTCTATTATTAATGGATGACAAAAAAGCAATGCTGATCGAAAAGATTAAGATTATCATTATTGAGATGATCCATTATTCTGATGAAGTACCGATTGTCAATTTTTCTGAATATTTAAGTACAAAAATAGATCATGACTATACGTATATGGCAAGTTTGTTTTCTGAGGTAACAGGGACGACTATTGAGCATTTCATTATTGCACATAAAATAGAAAAGGTAAAAGAACTTTTGCTTTACGATGAACTAAATTTGACTGAAATTTCCTACAAACTAAACTACAGTAGTGTCGCCCATCTATCTAATCAATTCAAAAAAGTTACAGGTCTTACACCGACTTACTTTAAAAAGCTAAAAGAATTTAAAAAGAGAATACACTTAGAAGATATTGGTGAATAAGTTCTGCAATTGTCAAATTTATAGCCAATTAAATATTGCATATTTAGACATAAGAGAAAAGATATAAATCTTAGTCGAAATTGTGTAAAAAGATTTAGGATATACTTGCCTACCTTTGTTGTTGTGATTTGGAAACAATCATTTATATAAATTTTTTAATATTTAAAATACATAAACATGGGAAATTTGCTTTATATTATAGCAGTAATTTTGGTCATTGGATGGCTAATTGGTTTTGTGGGATACAATGCTGGAGGCTTGGTGCACATCCTACTTGTAATTGCAATTATAGTCGTATTACTTAGAATCATCCAAGGTCGAAGAATACTTTAGTGCATCAGTGAATAGTGCAATGCTTATTCTTAATTGTGTAACGATAAAGAATATTAAATGATCATCTTTGTGTGATAAATAATAGTATCATTTCATAAAAAGGAATGGTTACAATAAAAAAACATGGATATTCAAGATGTAGAAAAATCGAAAGTGTTTATCACAGTGGAAATCATTGAATACGTGCCTAACTCAGTTGTGATTAAGACTATTTTAAAAAAGTCGACGGGAAATATTTCTTTGATGTCCGTAGACAGTGGTGAAGGTTTGACTGAAAAAACGTCTCCGTTTGACACTTTTGCTGAGGTCATAGATGGTGAGGCAGAAATTGTCATTAATGGAGAATCAAAGATATTAAAAACAGGGCAGTCTATCGTCATACCTGCTCACGCCCCAAATCTTATAAAACCTAATGGTAGGTTTAAAATGATATAGACGATCATCAAAAGTGGCTACGAATAGATCATTGTCCAAAGTGGCTCCATGATAGGAGTAAATAATATAACTTATAATAAAAATTGTATAAAGTATTCGAAAACAATACATTGTACCTTTGTATCGTGATGATTTATTCACAAATGTACCGCCATTTGCGGCAAAATTTAATTCAAATGAAACCATCAAAATTAGTAATTTTAACCACTGTTTTCGGCTTATTCTTATTTATGACAAGTTGTGGTAATTCAGCGCAGAAAGTCGAAAAAGCAGAAGAAAATGTTGCAGAAGCAGAAGAAAATCTTCAAGAAGCTCAAGATGAGTATAAGGCTGACATCGAACAATTTAGGCTGATGACGGCTGAAAAAATTGCAGCTAACGAGCGTGCCATTGCTGAGTACAATGTCAAATTGGCAAAGGAGAAAAAAACAATTAGCGCAGAAATCAAAGAAGAGATCGCAGAACTTGAAGCAAAAAACAATAAACTAAAAATGAAAATTGGCGAGTATAGTGATAATGGTAAAGAAAATTGGGAAGCTTTTAAGACTGAATTTGGTAAAGATATGGATGATTTAGGCACCGCTATATCAAATATTGGTAAGAAAAATCAATAAGATTTTATTGACTAAAGAAAAAAATGAATTACTTATTTATAATTTAAAAATTCAGGAAATGAAAAATTTAATAATTTTAATCTGCTTGACATCATTAATGTCTTATCAAGTATCCGCACAAGACGATAATCGGAATGCTTTTCAGATAGGTATAAAAGGCGGGATAAATTTTGCCAATGTTTATGATTCAGAAGGTGAAGACTTTACTGCAGATGGAAAGGTCGGCTTTGTAGCTGGGGCATTTATGTCTATTCCGTTGGGTAGTATGTTGGGTGTACAACCTGAAGTTTTATTTTCGCAAAAAGGATTTAAGGCACAAGGTAGTCTTCTAGGTAGTTCATACAGTTTGACACGTACTTCTACTTTTATTGATGTGCCTATTTATTTTGCTATTAAACCAGTCAGCTCTTTGACTATTTTAGTAGGACCACAATTCTCGTTTTTGACAAAACAAAAAGATGTTTTTGAAAATTCTCTTACTAGCTTTGAGCAATCAGAAGAGTTTAAAAATGAAGATTTAAGAAAGAATATCCTTGGAGCATCCATAGGTGTAGACTTGAATATCAGTAGGGCTATTTTAGGTGTCAGAGGTGGATGGGATTTATATAAAAACCATGAAGACGGTACGACAACGACCCCTAGATACAAAAATGTTTGGCTGCAAGCTACAGTTGGTATTAGATTATTTTAATCCAGCATTGATAAATCGGTTTTGATTTTTACATGATTAAGTATAAAGGCCCCTTCCTTAATTTGGTTGGGGCTTTTTTATTATGCTATGGATTTAAGGTCCAAATTAGAGCTTTTTCTTTTGTTGCCCTAAAGATGGTATTATGTTGCTCATTTGGTTCGTCTGCATATTGCCATGTAAGGTTAGGTAGGTTTTTTGACTCTAAAGTTTTTGCTAAACTATCTGTATGTGCATTTATATCTTCGGCGTCGGAACCAGCAAACCAAAATCGTTTATTTGATGTAGGAAAATTTGCCAAATGCTCATCAGCAGTTTTGAGTAAATACGTATCATTCCACCAAATAGATGGATCAAAAGCGATATAAAAGTCAAACATATCTGGATGTAGCATAAGCGTCTCTGTAACAAATAAGCCAGCCAACGATTCGCCAATGATTCCTTTTTGTTGGGTTGTTTTGTATCGTTTGTTAATTTCTGGAATCAATTCATTTCTGATGAATTTACTAAATTTTTCTGATTGACCCACAACCGTGGCTATTTCTTTGTCTTTTGCAACTTCTGTAGGACCCGTCAAGTCTCTTCTTCTCTCTGTATTTTCTATTCCTACTAGAATTATTGATGGTATTTTGTTTGATTTAATCAAAGTGTCCAAAGTATTTGCAATATGTGGGAAATCTTCTTTTATACCACCATCCAACATGTAAAGCACTGGAAAGGAATCTACACCTTCATTATATCCTGGTGGTGTCCAAATATTAATAATTCTTGTTTCGCCTATTTCAGCTGATGGTATTTGGACGGTTTCATGCGTTGGAATAGGGTCCAAGTTTTGTGTCTGCTCACGACAACTTAATAGTAATAAACTAAAGATGAAAGTTACGACTATGATTCTCATACGGTTACATTGTTTAATTTGAATTAAAATACTTAATTTGTTTCGTTATTTCTTTTTATAAATTCTTACATAATCTATGATCATTTCATTGGGAAAGATACTATTATCTATTTCTCCACCCCAATTGCCACCAACTGCCACATTTAAAATCAAAAAATATGGTTTGTCAAAAGGCCAGCCTTCGTTGGTCGATACTTTACCATCTTGACCTTTGAATGATTCGTAAAAAAGCTTGTCATCATATATAAATTTGATGCTATTTTCGTTCCATTCGATACCATAAGTGTGGAATACGTTAAATACATCTGGTAGTCTTTCGAAATGCGTGATTTGTGTTCCTTTGACATGATTATAAAGTTCAGAATGAAGTGATGTGTGGACCATACCTGGGTCTTTACCTACGTGTTCCATGATTTCTATTTCTCCACATAGTGGCCATGGTTCTTCTTTGGTCCTGATCGTAACAGGAAGCATCCAAATAGCTGGCCAACTTCCTTTTCCTTGGGGCAATTTTGCTTTGACTTCTACTTTGCCATATTTCTGATTTAATTTATTGTAGGTAGTCAGTTTCGCAGAGGTATAACTCCTGTTTTCATATTCTTTTTTTAAGGCAACTATGTGGAGATTTCCGTCGCTTAGATAAGCATTTTCTAAAGAATTGGATAGATAGTATTGTTTTTCATTATTGCCCCAGCCGTGGCCACCTACATCATAACTCCACTTGCTACTGTCAGGTAATCCACTACCATTAAACTCATCATGCCAGACTAAATCCCACCCTTTACATGCAGATGGGCTTGTATTGTTCTGACTGATTATTATAAAAGGCATTATCATAAAAAGGAAGGTGAACTGAATGTCTTTAAAGGAATTCATATTTTATTATTGTTACAATTTTATGTGAAAGTTAATCCCAAACATATGTGGCAACACTATGAGCAGGCAAAGATGCTAATACTTTTTTGTCTTTATATTGAATGTTAAATAACTCTGTTTTGTCTGTTTCATTGAGCGCTATCATGACTTTTTCTCCCTTTGGTGTGAGGAATGATACTTGATGGATATTAGCGATTGTGTTACTTTCTATTCTGATGGAATTAGGAGAGACAAATCTACTGGCATGAGCAATAATGTAATATGCGACATTTTTCGATACGATATTACCGTCAATAGTGATAGCACCTCTACAAGCTGTACAACCACCTGGAGTATGTGGTTCAAAGGATGGATCATTGGCCAGATTCCATTCGAGCACTATCTTACTCCAATGTCTCATGCTACCTATCAGTACGTTTTTGATATGCCATTGTAGATCTCCATCAAAACGACCATTGGCACCTGTCCATTGTTCTGTAAAGTATAGGTTTTTGGTAGGATGGGCAGAGCGTACCTGTGATAATGCATTTATCTCACCTGCGTATAGATGGAATGCACTACCATCTATATACTTATTTGCTTCAGGATCATTAAGTACAGTAATGGGGTAGTCAGGTCGATCACAATTATGATCCCAAATGACAATTTTTGTATTTATTTTAT
>JBGSOH010000135.1:0-2040 GCA_041739205.1 Saprospiraceae bacterium | reverse complement strand
TTTCATTTAAAGAAACAAAAATAAGAAACGATATGACATCATCGACAGAATCAGTCAGATTATATTGGATATACACGATTTTATCTTTGGCAGGTACAGTAGCTTTCCTTATGATAAAGCCAGAATGGTTTTGGGTAATGTTGCCACCACTATTGACATATTTTATCAAAGCGATGAAGTGGATGTAATATTCTAAAGCAATAAATAATATAAAAAGCCCTAATGTTCCTATGGAATATTAGGGCTTTTTATATCTTGTAAACGTGATAAAATTAAATCTAGTTCATGCATTAGAATTCGTTATTAATCTTCTAACGCAGAATTCCGGTTAAAGCTTTCAAATGTTTCCTTAAAAAGTAAAGAGCCTGTGATCATTTTGGCGACCACAGGCTCTTTTTTATGTTGTCTCTCGTAAGAGATTAATTATAGATTATTACTTTTTGATATCCAATACGTAGTTGTCAGAATTATCAGCAGCCACAATTTTCACATCTGCTACATTTATCAAATAATAATTGTCACCTTTTTTAGCAATAAAGATATCACCTTTTACCACTTTATCACTTACACTTCTAAGACCATCTTTACTTGTTTTCGTAAAAGAAGTACCGCTAGTCCAAAGGCCTGATATCTCTTCTTTATACTTTATTGCATCAAATGTAAAAGTTTCTGATATACCATTTGCACCTTTTTTAATGTACTTAACTTCTGTATTATTAACGCCTGAGATTTGTTGTAACCAAACAGGAGAAGTAATACTTTCATTTCCTTCATCTCTTAGTTCAGCTAAAGTATTCATTGAACCTGTACCTATGCCTTCATCTAAATCAAGGCCTCCAGTATTAACTGGACCACTTTGATTAAGAAGTACTCCCATTAATACATCAGCATTTGTTAACGGTGTAGTAGTTACAGCAAAAAACTTAGTTGTTTTTTTACCCTTTGTATCTTCTAAGATGAAGCTGTATGTTTTTGTAGATACGTCTGAATGTGCTGATATAGCAAATCTTAACGTAAAATTGGTTACATCATTACCCAAAAGTAAAATTGGATTAGAGTTAATATTGTCAGATAATCTGTTTGAAGTAATTGGAATGTTGACTCCAGCTTCTTGAATAGTAATTGTTTTAAGATCATTGTCTGTTTTAGTTCCAGTAAGTTCTACAGTAAATGCTGCACCCACTTTAAGTGTTACATCAGATGCAACGGTACTATCCGACACTAGCAAATCTAGTTTAGGATCTTGGTCAGTATCAATGATGTTAGTATCGTCTCCACATGATGTGAAAAACAAACTGAATGCCACAAATACAAATACAAATCTGAAAAAATTTAATGATTTCATAAAAATTAATAATTAGTAAGGTTTATCCTGAAATGTTTTGAATTCAGGTTGTCCAAAATGGACGTTGCAATTTAAATAATATCAAACAAATTGGGGTTTGTAAGCAGAAAATAGATAAACACAAAACAAAGGTAAATCTTTTTGTACTAACAAAAAGATATTTAATAATTTATTAACATATGAAAGGGATGTAAAATGAAATGTATATTCCTATTTGCAAAGTGACATAGTTCCTTGGTATAATCCGTTCATTAAGAAGCTTGTAAAGTCTTTATTTGATGCCAATTTAGTGCTTGTATCGTGGGAGAACCATGGGTATACAGTGGGAGCGTATATGGAACATCAGGCTAGCGTCTACGGAGTATGGTCGGGCCAAAGTCGGGACAACCTCGGCACAAGGTCGGGACAACCTCGGGACAACCTTAATGTGGTTTTCTTGAAAAATGGTAGTATTTATGATTAAATGACCAGAATTAGTACAAGATACAAACCTGCAATAGAAGGGAATAAAGATTGGCTTTTTAGATCAATTAATAAAAGGATCTTGAAGGAATTTTCAAGGAAATATTTAATTGTCAATAAGGTAAAAAGAGCATTAATAATGGATATAAAGTACCAGTTGCAAACTTGAATAATTTTTGGAGATACGGAATTGCCTATGCAGAGTTAGTTTCGCATAATATGATAGTCTATTT
>JBGSOH010000127.1:0-5534 GCA_041739205.1 Saprospiraceae bacterium | reverse complement strand
TAATGGCAAATATTTTACCTATCCAAAACTTTAACCTTTCAGATGTCGCCACCTTTACATTAGTGGGAACTCGATTTTTTTATTTAAGATTTTGATAACATTTTAGCCTTCCCATTTTGCATTTCTCTAATAGTCCTGCACAATGATAATCTACCGTTTCCCTTCAGACTCAGACTAAAAAACGATTGATTATCTCCATTTTTCTTAAAAAAAAACGTATCTTTGTTCTATACACAGCACATAACCTTGAGGGGTGTTTCATTCCATAACCACGGATTTCAATCCGTGGCATCCGTGGCATCTGTGGCCCCCAGTTGCCACCCGACCCTCTCCCGACTCTCTCCCGACCTTGCCCCGACGCTGCCCCGATGAAACTCCGTAGGATCTCCATAGGAAAGCCGTATGTACGCCATAGGAACTCCGTACGTACGCCATAGCAAAGCCATCAATACGCTGATCACTTCGCGCTTGATACTAGACAATAATACACCAAAATCTAAGATGGAACGCAGCTGATTTCTACTAATAATTTTAATCTAGGAGTAGCCCATTTCAGAATATCATTTATATGCACTCATCTTTACCTATAATCATAGAATGATGCACAATCAAGTTTTTGAAATAGTAGTAGATAGTAGGTATTATTAGACAAACATTTCAAAAGCAATCTTTCTCAACCTTAGCACGATTCGAAAATCTCCTAAGTCAGTCACTTACATAACTTCCAAACCCAAAAACCCTTATAAAAAAAAGACCCCCTTCGACTTTTCGAAGAGGGGTCCCATCCCAAAAACAGTAAATTCTTTATAGAAAATTAATCTATGACAACCATTTTTCTGGTAGCTTTGAAGTCTCCTGCTTCAAGTGTGTAATAAAGTACACCTACACTACCAAGTTCGTTTTTGTTAAGCTCTACGCTATTGTATCCTTTTACAAAAGTGTTGTTAATCACTTTTACTACTCTACCAGTTACATCATAGATAGTAACTTTTGCATCCATTGCTTCAGGAAGATCGAAACCTATCACTGTGATCGCTTTGAATGGGTTTGGAGTATTTTGGTACAATACGGTAGCTGCTTCTGTTCTACCGCTTACATTGAAGGCAACTTTCATGACATCATTGTCATTTGTGTATGCTTCCGCTGGAGTAAGTGATGAGTCTACCCAAAGTCCTTGAGAAACTAAGCCTTTGTCTTTAGCTTTCAGTGTCAATGTGAATACATTTGCACCTTCTACTAGATTCATTGCTTTCTCTTTGTTGTAAGATAGCGTCACGATACCATCTGCAAGTTTTGCAAAACCGAAGTTCTGATCTGTCATACCGATGATACCACCATTGACTGCTTCAAGGCTGAATAATTCAGTGTCAAAGTTTACAGTAAACTGGAATCCTGTCACATCTGCATTATCTGCTACATTCACAGGGATCGTTACGATTTGACCTGCTTCGAATGTTTGATTTTCAGTCGTAAGTGTTAGAGACTGTCCTGATCTAGACTCTAAGTTATTACTATTTACATTTGCTACTGCACTTTCGTTTACATCACCCACTTTTATAGAAGTGAAGTCTACGATTATGTCTGCATTAATATTATCTACATTTGTTTTCTCAGAGAATAATTCACTAAGGGCAAACTGTGTATCTCCGAATGTGTGTGACTTATCTACAAATCTCCAAGATTCATTATTATTGAATTTTGTATTTACACCCAAGATCACTTTACGAAGCTCTACTAAGTCAGCAGCTGTAATGTTTTTATCTTTGTTTACGTCAGCTGCGATCATTTTGTACGGTGATGTCAACTTCTGAATACCTAAGATATGTCTCTGCATCATTACTAAGTCCAATGTAGTGACACCATTCAAGATATCATCATTTTTGCTCGGGCTTACAGTATAACTACCACCATTAGGCATGTCACCAAAAGAATAGGTACCTTGTGCATTTGTCATGGCATTCATTTCGCTACCTTCTAACTTCACAAATACATCTTTTACAGGCTCAGCTGATTCAGTCATTGCACTACCGTTGATGGCAAATCTTCTACCATCATCTTCACATACATCATTGTTGTCTTGGATATTGATGAATGTAGAACAGTAATCTTGAACAACTAGACCCATTGGTGTAATCACCGCTGCATATAGATCTAAATCTACCCTACCTAAGTCAGCACAAGTAAATACTAAGCTGTCTTTTATGATTGGATTTCCTGCTGTATCTAGTGTTACAGGCTCGAATGATAAGATCACTTCGTATCCACATGGGTGTGAACTTCCATTATCAAAGTCTTTAGCCCAGATATCAATCATACCTACATCTGCTATACCATCATTGTCTGTATCGATAGGCATAAGGCTTGTAGCAAGACCATTCAAACAGTATGGCGTTGGTGCTTTACAATTTACTACATCAAACAATTGATCACACTTAGTGATATTTCCACATCTATCTTCGAATGACCATTGAATTCTGTGATTTCCTATTGGATATCTACCACTTGCATCCGCTGTATTTCCTAAACCAGTATTTGAGAGACCTAATTCGAAAGAGCCGTCGTTGAAAGCATCTATTTGATATCTCCAACGTAAGATATCAGTACAAACATCTGTACCTGTTGCAATAAGTTCGATATAACCATCTGCACATCCTGGATCGTATGTACATACTGATTTACGAGCACAACTGCTAGTGATCACAGGTTTAACTGGATCGTTCACTTTGATTACTTGTGTATGTTCCCAAGTTCTGTAAATGAATCCACCACCTGGAGTGTTTTCATATCTTTGGCACCAATCGATAACTGTCCAGTGTCTTAAGATTTTGAAACATGCTTCTCCTGTTGAATTGTTGAATGTAAAGATTTGATCTGTATATTCAGCACCTACTAAACTACAAGTATTGTCCGCAAGTAGATTTGGTCTTCCTAAAACATCAGGACTGAATACTGGACTATTTGGATCTTCACAACCTGAGATAGTTCTATCAACAGGCCATCTATCAGCTGTCATTACAAATGGATTATTAGAACCTGTTACAGTGATAATTTGTGTACAAGAAGCTGTTCTTCCACCTGCATCAGTCGCTACAAATCTACGAGTGATTGTTCCAATTCTACAACTATTCAAATCAATGATTGAATCTGTAACTACTATCGGATTTTCACAATTGTCATATACTGTAGGCCATCCGAATGAATGTCTCAAATGTGCTGTATCAAATATGTCTTCACAAGTAACGGTAACGTGTGCTGGACAAGTAATAGCTGGAGGTAATTTATCTTGAATGATGGCATTTACCATACAGTCATTCCAGTTACCTGCTTTGTCTATAACTCTGAACTGTACCATGTGCGGCGTCGTTCCTACATCTGAACAGCAGAACTGTGCATAAGAACTAAATCCACATGGATCAGTGATTTCTATTACATATAACCACTCTTCTGTTTCACATTGGTTTGTGCCGAAATCCAACCAAGTTGCATTATCGTTTAATACCCTTACATAATCAAATGAATTAGTACCATCAATGACATCTTGTGGAGATCCTACTGCCCAATTTCTATAAGTAGAAGTCTCATTACTCAACCAAGAAAATAAACCCTTTCTCTTGATATCTCTCAAACCTATTAAGTAATCTTCATCAAGATTCCATTGTTGAACTTGATCATATAACCAAGTATTTTCTGCTGCTGTGTTGATTGCAACTACGTATCCACCCATCGCAGCAGCTGTTTTGATAGCTACGTCAGGTGTAGATCTGTGCTTAGAAATATAGTAGTAGTGTGGTGTTGACTTACCTGAATTCACATATTCACCTAAGAAAGTAAAGCCCGGGAATTCTGGAGTTTTACATGGTGTACATGCCTGTGGATTCATTCTTCTAACCAACATCTTTGCCAATTCGCATTCGTCATAACTACCATCATCAAAAGATGTAGCTGGAACCCATGCTTTACCATCAAGTGTCAATCCTATTACGGTGTTTTGATCACAAATAGCTACTGGCGGTGTATTATCTACAACTGTAACTACCACTGTCGCTGTTGTGCTATTGTAACATGCATCATAAGCTGTATATGTCACAGTATGACATCCTACAGGAAGACTTCCTAAACCACCATTCACACCTTTGATAAATCCACCTGGGTAAGTGATGTCAACAGTCCATGTACTACAGCTATCAAATACTAATGCTGCTGGGAATGCTATGTTCGCTTCACATGAATGTCCATTTGTAGAAGCAGTAAAGTCTACTGGTGCAGTGATGGTAGGGCCAACTTTGTCAGCTATTTCTATCATCTGTAAGTGTGTTCTGATTCTCTGAGTACCTCTACAAGACCACTCCAATACTTGCCAAGTTCTCAATATCTTAGTAACACATCCTATCTCAGGAAGTCTTACATCAGAAAAAGAAACCAATACATTACAGTATAAATCTGGTGTCGGATAAATAGGTAAATATAATCTTGGAAGTGCTGTTGGCACATTAGATGTTATGTTTGAAATCGTCAAATGCGTATGACTTGCTCTATTCATAGTATATACTCTGAAGCAAAACTCATCTCCTTTTTCTAAAACAACTGAAAGCACGCCACTACCAGTATTAACACCTGTTACTACAGGAGGAAGATTCGTTTCTATACCATTAACAGCATAAACTGGTTCATCATCAATGAACTGACCATTTGGTACTCCTGCATTAGTTTGCATGAATGCACTCCAGTTAAATGTCATCGTCTGATTGTCCAATGAATTGAAGCATATCTCAGCACCTAGAGTTCTTGTATTTGGAAGTGTATTATCTGTACCACCTATTAAGGTAATAGATCCAGGACCGTTACCATCGATAACACCTGCATTAAAAGTTGCAGGATTCCATAATAATAAGTATGGAACACCAGTACCTCTTCTTGTTTTACCACCAGAAGTGATATCAAATGGAGATGGATTACCAGCAAAAGGCTGACCAGCAGGTATTTTTGCATAATCTTCATTACATTGTAACTCAGTATCATCCGCAAGCCATCTGTTAGCAGGCATATTGATATATGGATCTTCAAGCGTAGGCAATCCTTCAACTGTAATATTAACTGTACATGGTGCAGAAACGTTACCGCTTTCGTCTACAGCTTGATAAGTACGAGTGATCACTTTTAATACTTCGTCAGGAAGACCCGTAGTAGGTCTACAATCATTTACAGTGATGGTCTCAGCTATCATATTTAATGTATATTGAGAACAGTTTTCAGTAACAACTGGGCAGTATGCCGCTAGTTGGTAACAAGTAAGGGTCAAATCATCAGGACATTCAATAACTGGAGCCAGTTTGTCTTCGATGAAAATCTCGGTCCAACAAGAATTCACACCTGTACCTCCAGTCACTTTACCATATATCTTTTTACCGATATAAAGATGAGCGTCTTGTAACAAGGCAGATCCTGTACCCGTAGCAATGATATTGCCAGTCGGCGTCTTCATTAAGGTTACAACTGCAGTAGTCGAGCCACCACATGTAGAACCATTAGTAAGA
>JBGSOH010000113.1:0-14495 GCA_041739205.1 Saprospiraceae bacterium | reverse complement strand
ATAAAGTGACGGACCTTATTAAAAAACGCAAACAAGCGACGCATTTTATACTTGATGCAAGTGCTATCAGTACCGTAGATTCTAGTGCATTGCATATGTTGCATGACTTGATCGGAGATTTAAGATTGTCAGGTGTACATTTTATGTGTGCTAACATGATAGGACCAGTGAGGGATACCCTGACCAAAGGGGGTATTATAGCTATGATCGGCAAAGAGCAGTGTTTTGTTTCTGTGCTCTCAGCGTATGAATTAGCTTCTAATGAAATAAAGAATGAAGCAGTAGATTTTGCCACCCAAACGTTAATAAAACATTAAAAATATCAGAAAAAAAGGGGAATGTAACATTTGTAACCTAAGACTGCATCATTACCCCTTACTTTTGTATCATCATTAACAAATAAACAAAAAATTTTAAACATGAACATATAACAAATATACACAGGATGTCTTGCACAAGGAGCATATTACATCACATCAAATGGTGAGGCAGTTATCATCGATCCATTGAGAGAAATAAATCCTTACTTAGAGAGAGCTGAAAAAGATGGTGTAAAAATCAAATACATTTTCGAAACACACTTTCATGCTGATTTCGTATCGGGTCACGTAGATCTTGCTAAAGCAACCAGCGCAAGTATCGTTTATGGACCTACCGCAGCACCTGAGTTTGATGCCATCATTGCTAATGATAACCAAGAGTTTAAAGTAGGTGATATTACTTTCAAGGTTTTACATACACCAGGTCATACCATGGAAAGTACTTGTTACTTACTTAAAGATGCTTCAGGAAAAGATGTAGCATTATTCAGTGGTGATACTTTATTCCTAGGAGATGTAGGTCGTCCAGATTTAGCGCAGAAAGCAGCACATATGACACAAGAAGAATTAGCAGGATTGCTTTATGATAGTCTTTACAATAAGATCATGCCACTTGCAGATGATGTGACGGTTTATCCTGCACACGGTGCTGGTAGCGCATGTGGTAAAAACATGATGAAAGAAACGGTAGATACATTGGGCAATCAAAAGAAAATGAATTATGCATTAAATCAACCGAGTAAAGAAGCATTTGTAGAAGCAGTTACAGATGGATTATTGCCTCCACCTGGTTATTTCGGTATGAACGTAGCCATGAACAAAAAAGGTTATGATAGTTTCGAAAGTGTATTGAATCAAGGACTTACAGCTATCAAACCAGCTGAATTCGAAGCAGTAGCAGATAGCACGGGATCACTGATCTTAGATACAAGAGATAACGGTGACTTTGCAAAAGGTTTTGTACCACAGTCTATCAATATCGGATTGAATGGCGACTTTGCGCCTTGGGTAGGTGCATTAATCATCGATGTGAAACAACCAATTTTATTGGTAGTGGATAAAGGAAGAGAAGAAGAGACTGTAACAAGATTGAGTAGGGTAGGATTTGATAATATCTTAGGATATTTGGAAGGAAGTTTTGATGCATGGAAAGCAGCAGGCTTAGAAGTTGATACAGTTAATAGAATCACACCAACTGAATTTGAAGCTAAGGTAAAAATCGGTGAAGATAAGGTAGTAGACGTGAGAAAAGAAAGTGAGTATGCAGCTGAGCATATCGATGAAGCATACAATAAACCATTGGCATACATCAATGAATGGATCAAAGATGTCAATCCATCTGAGCACTTCTTTATGCATTGTGCAGGTGGGTACAGAAGTATGATGGCAGCTAGTATTTTGCAAGCAAGAGGTTACAGAAACTTTACAGAAGTAGAAGGTGGTTTTAGTGCGATCAGCAAAACGACATCATTGCCAAAAACAGATTATGTTTGCCAAAGCAAAATGATGACAGTATAATTCGATCTTTAATTAATATTACAAATTATATACAAAATGTTCAGTTTTTTAAAGAGTATTTTTGCGGGCGGTACAGCCACAGATCTTACAGAATTGATAAAAGGAAATGCCTTTTTAGTTGACGTAAGAACACAAGGTGAGTTTGCATCTGGCCACTTAAAAGGTTCTGTCAATATTCCACTTGATTCTATTGGTGGTAATCTTCAGAAATTTAAAGGCAAAAAAGATATCATTGTTTTCTGCAGAAGCGGTAATAGAAGTAGTCAAGCAAAAGCAATCCTAGATGCCAATGGTATCACAGGTGTTGTAAATGGTGGATCAATAGATTATGTAAGCAATTTTGTGAAATAAAGGTTTTCTCACTATTCAGTTGGTACGATAGACAATGTAAACCAAAGTCTTGTATGTCCAACTGAATAGTTTTTTTTAATAAACCTTAACCTTAATCTTAACCTTAACCTTAACCTTAATCTTAACCTTAACCTTAGTCTTAACAATCAATAATCAATATGTACGAATTAATAACACAACCATGGCCTTGGTACGTAGCTGGACCACTCATTGGTCTGACAGTGCCTGCACTTCTCATTTTGGGAAATAAATCTTTTGGAATATCCTCATCTATGCGTCACATCTGCGCAGCGTGTCTTCCTGCTAATATTTCGTTTTTTAAATATGACTGGAAAAAAGAGATTTGGAATCTTGCTTTTGTCTTTGGTATACTTCTAGGAGGTATTATTGCCGTGACAGGACTCAGCAATCCAAATGATATCGTAGTGGCAGATGAACTAAAAACAGAACTTGCAGGCTACGGCATCACAGATTATAGTGCTTTAGTACCCGCAGATATATTTAGTTGGGACCAATTAGCTACGCTTAAAGGATTCATTATGGTGATTTTAGGTGGTTTTATTGTAGGATTTGGGACAAGATACGCAGGTGGCTGCACAAGTGGGCATGCTATCATGGGTTTATCTACCTTACAATGGCCTTCATTAGTAGCGACTTGTTGTTTTATGATAGGAGGTATTCTATCTGCAAATTTTATCCTTCCTTATATTTTATCACTCTAAAAACATAATAAACATGATCAATCAAAATAATGTAGCTGATGAGTTTGTTGCGGTGCAAAGTGATGACTTAACCGTAAGAGAACTCGATAGTATTTGTGTAAACGAAAGTCAACTCGAACACAAGTGGTACCACAATCTAAAATATGTCCTAGTAGGCATAGCTTTCGGAATTGTATTCGTAAAAGCTGAAATCATCAGTTGGTTTAGAATCCAAGAAATGTTTAGATTCCAATCTTTCCATATGTATGGTGTTATTGGAAGTGCAGTAGTCATAGGGGTAATTTCTGTATGGCTTATCAAAAAATTTAACATCCGTACGATATATGGTGAAGAAATCATTTTCCATCCCAAAACATTCAATAAAGGTCAGGTTATAGGCGGTTTGTTATTTGGACTTGGTTGGGCGATTACAGGTGCATGTCCCGGTCCATTATTTGCCTTGGTAGGTTCGGGTGCTACGGTCATCATTGCCACTTTATTGAGCGCCATTGCTGGTACGTGGGTGTATGGTTACTTTAGGGATAAACTTCCTCATTGATAAATGAATCATGTCATGAACGACTCAAATAAACATAGTTCTGAACACCAATTTTTGAATGTCCAATCATTGGTCTATATGGTCATTTTGGTAATTGCTTTTGTCTTGTTTTTGATTATTCAAATATTCAATACAACAGATGAAATTATCCCTTGGCCAAAAGGCGATGGTCCATCTGAAAGTCAGTCCGTTGTTGTAGAGCAACAGATTTTTACAAAGGAATCCACGGAGTTATGGCAACCACTACCGCTAGAATCCATCAAAGGTTCTGCTTTAGAATCTCAGATCATGTATGGCAAAGATTTGATCGCTCACACATCCAAATACTTAGGACCGAATGGAAGTGTCGCTCAGATATCAAATGGTCTAAACTGTCAGAATTGTCATCTTGACGCAGGTACCAAAATATTCGGTAACAACTATGGTTCAGTAGCTTCTACTTTTCCTAAATTCAGGGAGCGAAGTGGCACATCAGAGTCCATCTATAAGCGTGTCAATGATTGTCTAGAAAGAAGTCTAAATGGATCACCACTTGATACCGCTAGTGCAGAAATGCAAGCCATCAAAGCTTATTTTATATATCTCGGCAAAAACGTAGAAAAAGGTACAAAGGTAAAAGGCTCTGGTTTTAAAGACTTAGCTTTTTTAGATACGGAAGCAAATCCTGCGAATGGCAAACAAATTTATCTTCAGAAATGTGCTAGCTGTCATCAAGCAAGTGGCGAAGGTGTATTAGCAAATACTAAAGATGAATACACCTATCCACCATTGTGGGGCAAAAACTCCTATAATGATGCTGCAGGATTGTATCGTCTGAGCAATTTTGCAAAGTATGTCAAAACCAATATGCCACTAGGCGCTACTTATCAGGCACCACAACTCTCAGATCAAGAAGCTTGGGACCTAGCTGCATATGTCAATAGTCAGTCACGTCCACACAAAAATACACCTGCTGACTGGCCAGATATTTCCAAAAAACCTATAGACCATCCTTACGGACCCTATAGCGACAGTTTTACGGAACATCAGCATAAATATGGTCCATTCAAGCCAATTGCTGAAGCCAGAAAAGCTAAAAAATAATTATATCAACAACAATCTAATACAATCATGAGCCACAATAGAAGACACTTTATTAGAAAAATAGGTTTGCTTAGCGCAGGTGCTAGTTTGCTTCCTGTCACTCAGTTATCAGCTGAAGAAACAAAGCATAAAAAACAACAAAAGGATATTTCAGAAGATGATAAATCCAGTGTAAAACTAAATATCCTGCAAACTACGGATGTGCATTGTCAGATACATCCACATGATGAATTGTTTTGGGAAAATGATAAAGCGGTATTCAGACGTACAGGTGGTTACGCTCATTTTGCGTCCTTTGTAAAAAAGGAAAGAAAAAAGAATAAACATACTTTTTTGATGGATACAGGTGACATGTTCCAAGGCAGTCAACTCTCTATCAAGACCACAGGAAATGCCATATCACCGATACTGAATGCACTCGATTATGATCTGTATTTACCAGGAAACTGGGAAGTTATTTATGGTAAAAAAGAGATGCAAAAGTTATTAGGAGGCTTGCACGCTCCTAAAGTTTGTGCCAATATGTACCATGACCTCGGTGATGGCAAACGTGGCGAACATATCTTTCCTCCGTATCATATCTGGAATGTAGATGGTATTAAAATCGGATTTCTAGGTTATACAGATCACTTAGTTCCTATCAGGCAATCACCTAATTACAGCAAAGGTATTCTCTACACCAAACCAGAAGAGAATATCGCTCATTATGTAGAAGTACTTTCTAAGCAAGAACAATGCAACTTCATCATTGTGGTAGCACATATGGGTTTGTCACAACAAATACACCTTGCCAATCTAGAAGTGACCAAAGGTGTAAATTATATCTTAGGCGGTGATACCCACGAAAGAGTACGAAAACCTATACAATGTAAGTATGCTAAGGTGGTCGAACCAGGTGCATTTGGTTCTTTTTGTGGTAAATTATCTTTAACTTTTAAAGATGGTGATCTGATAGAAGAAAATTATGAATTGGTAGAAATATCTCCTGACAAGTATAAAGAAGACAAAGAGATTTCGACCCTAATTGATAATATTGAGAAACCATATATTGAACAGATAAACAAAGTCATAGGGTATAGTACTGTGCCACTTTATAGGTATTTTGTCATAGAAAACACGATAGATACTATGATCATTGATGCGTTGAGATGGCGGATGCCAGAGATTGATATTGTTTTGTCCAATGGTTTTAGATTTTGTCCACCGCGCACGACACCTGATTATACAGGCAATATTCCGATTACACAAGGATATATTTTTGATATGTTGCCAGTTGATAGTACCATCAGAACGGGAAAGGTCACAGGACAACAATTATTGACGTGGTTAGAAAAAGAATTGAATAATGTATTTGCCAAAGATGCTTCCAAAAGATTTGGTGGTTGGGTCACAAAGTTTAACGGTATGGTCGTAAAGTTTAGGGCTTTCGGTGATGAAGGAAAACGAGTTGAGTCTATAGTTATAGCTGGTAAACCCATCAATCCTGAACAAGTATATAGCATTTGTGCATGTGAAAGAGACGGCGACCCTGCTGATATGGTATGTAGAATCAAAAATGTCAAGGATACTCAGAATACTAAGTACACCCTTCATGAAAATATGATAGAATACCTAAAAGTCAACTCACCCGTCACACCCAATGTCCATAAGTCTTCAATTGCACTTGATGCACCAGATACATTATTGACACAAGTGTATGCCGTAGATTATCAGTTTCATTAAGGAATAAAGTATATTTGCCCTACTTATTAATGTAAGATTATTTTTAGCAATTTTTTAAATAAACAATCATGAGAATATTCATCATTTTTATATTTGGAATCCTTCTTTCAGTAGGGTCACTTAGCGCTCAATCAAAAGGTAAACCTACCAAAGCAAAAACACATAAAATTGTCTTTCAGATGGTGTCAAAAGATACTACGGACCACAATGCCTTAATGAGACAACTGAGTAATATCCAAAAACTGGCTCCAGGTACAAAATTGGAAGTGGTTTGTCATGGTCCAGGACTGAGTATTTTGGTCAAAGAGAAATCACTCGTTCAAGACAAAATAACAGCATTGGCTGCCCAGAAAGTGGACTTTGTAGCTTGTGAGTTTACCATGAGTCAAAAGAAAATCACTAGAGAACAATTAGTTGATAATTGTAGGACAGTGCCAGGAGGTATCCTTGAGATCGTGGACAAACAAGATAAGGGTTGGAGTTATATAAAGTCAGGATATTAGACACGTATAGCTTCAGACATCTTTAATAATAATTAAGAGCCCGTTTTTAAACAGTAAAAGATCTGATAATCAACCGTTTTATACCCTGACCCTGAAGGGAAAACAGTTGCTTATCAATGCGTTAGAAATATTTCTTTCAGTCTTTATTATTGTCTGTTTCTATAATTAGGCATCATTAGTACATCATAAAAAATAATTTACATTGAAAATTTGGTTTTTCATAGGTCTTTTTATTGTTTCCACTGTCCTTCATGGCCAGCATCAAGAGTTGCAAGAAGCGCCCAAAATTTGGAATGGTGAGAACAAAGAAAAGGCGGATTCGCTATCACTGTTGACTGCATTTAGGAATGGTAAGGTCAATGGTCATTTTAGGTATTTTTATTCTTCTACGAATAATGGCGGAGACCTTACAGATTATTTTGCACATGCAGCAGGTGGCGGATTAAGATATGAAACTGCACCTTTTTATGGTTTGCAAATGGCTGTCAGTGGATATTATATTTTTGACATCGGGTCATCAGATTTTACTATCAAAGATAAAACTACAGGTCAAGCCAATAGGTATGAGATCGGACTATATGATATCAATAATCCTGCTGAAAAAAATGAAATAAGTAGGCTAGAAGAATTATATCTTAAATATCAATACAAAAACAATTTTATCAGACTAGGTAAGCAATTGATCAATACTCCTTTTATCAATCTCCAAGATGGACGTATGAGACCTACCCAAGTCCAAGGAGTTTGGATAGACGCTAAACCGATCAAAAATCTATCGCTGCAAGGTGGTTGGCTTAATAAAATATCACCTAGGAGTACATCTGAATGGTTTAGTGTAGCATCATCTGTAGGCGTTTATCCTTCTGGAGTCAATCCTGATGGCACCAAATCTAATTATCGTAATAATATTGCATCCAAAGGCGTAGCCTTACTAGGTTTAGAATACAAGTGGCAAAAAAACATAAATCTTAGAGTTTGGAATTTATATACTGAAAATATATCGAACAGTCTTTTGCTCCAAGTAGATGGAAATGTGTCCATTAAAGACAATACAAAAATGATTTATGGTGTACAAATGATACATCAAGCGAAAATAAACGACGGTGGTAATTCCGATCAAAATCAATCCTATTTTAACAATGAAAAGCGTACATTTACCTACGGTGCTAGATTAGGTATGAAGTATAAAACCATAGAAAGCATGCTAAACTATAACAGAATTACAGCAGGTGGAAGGTATCTTATGCCTAGGGAATGGGGTAGGGATCCGTTTTTCACCTTCATGCCACGTGAGCGAAATGAAGGTATGGCAGACGTACATGCTATCATGCTACAAACCAAATATGCCAAAGCTACATCTCCATTTAGTAGTTCCATCTCAGTTGGATATTTCCAAATGCCCGATGTAAAAAATACTGCATCCAATAAATATGGCGTACCGACCTACAGTCAGATGAATATCGACCTAAGATATAAGCTCAAAGGTTGGTTACAAGGCATGGAAGCCCAAGTATTATTGGTCAGGAAGTGGGAGATCGGAGAGACCTACGATACACCTAATTTTGTCTTTAACAAAGTGGACATGAACCTAATCAATGTCGTGATCAATTATAATTTTTCTAATTAGTACATGGTGGTATGGCTCTAAGACATGCTACCGCTAAAACATTTGGTGATGAAGTGATCGAGTGATTTGGTGAATGATTGATGAATGTGGTGGTATGGCTCCAAGACATGCTACCGCTATTTTCGTTTAGTGTTTAAGATGTTTAATCTTTCATATTGGCTTCTGCTGCTAAAGTTTTATAATATTGTACATTTGCTAAAATTGACTACTACTAGTCCCGTAGGGACGACATATCGGTAGAAAAAAGGCACAAATCCAAGCTATTTTTAGTCCCGTAGGGACGGCATATTCAATCTCAACAATTTAGTTGATAAATGAATTCATATTTCTCCACTAACGTCAATAAGTATGCGTTTAGCCGAATCATCTTATCATCGTAGATTTCATGCTAAGATGCAGTATTTATTTGGGTAGCTGTTGTAAACAAGTTTCCAACTCCAATAAAACAAGCTGACCTGAAACGTTAATGCATCCTTGGGATCTAGTGCGAATTCTCTGGGAAAATAATGGGAACTCACTAGCTATGTACTAGGAGTGTGGTAGTGTTTACTACGGAGTACCTATGGAGTTACTACGGAGTAACTGTGGAGTTCCTATATAGTTCCATCGGGAGAACGTCGAGGCATGGTCGGGAGAAGGTCGGGAGAAGCTTTTTGTTTATGGCAGTATGTCTCGTCCTAAAAAAGTACTAAATTAAAAAATATTGTCCCCAAATATTTGAATTTAGAGACCTACAAATATAGTTTGAAAAAAAGTAAATATTGGAAATTAGGGAGTGTAGAATACTTTGTGTAAACTCCCTGGGGGAGTTAGGCTTTGGGACAAAGGGGGGATTGCCCCCGCGGGGGCAATCCCCCCTTTGTCCCAAATTTTTTATATGTTTGCGGTGCTTACCCTGAACACATTTTTTAACCTAACAACTTTTTGCAATGCAAAGTAACAACATTAATTTTGATTTTACAGACATTTTTAAGAATGTAAAGGACCTCAACGACTTCGACGTCGCTATGAATGGTATTTACAAAATTGGTATTCAACAGCTACTCAACTCTGAGATGAGTCATTTGCTGGGGTATGACAAACATTCCATAAAAGGTAATAATTCCGGTAACTCCCGAAATGGTTCATATGGAAAAAAGGTCAAGACTTCTCAAGGCGAAATTGAAGTCCAGATCCCTAGAGATCGTAACAGTGAATTTGATCCATTGGTACTCCCCAAAGGTCAAACCACCACTGCTAAAGTAGAATCTGTCATCACATCCCTTTACGCTAAAGGTATGAGTACTCAAGATGTAGCAGATCAGATCGAACAGATATACGGTTTTAACGTCTCTAAGTCATTCATTTCTGATATAACTAACAAGATGCTCCCTTGCATCCAAGAGTGGCAAAACAGACCATTAGAGCCCATTTATTACATCACCTGGATGGATTGTATTTGTTTCAAAATCCGTCAAGATAATAAAGTGATCAACAAAAGTATCTATTTAGTAATTGGCCTTAAACCAGATGGGTTTAAAGAGATTCTAGGCATTTGGATAGCTGAAACGGAGTCAGCATCTTTTTGGCTCTCTGTACTCTCTGAAATAAAGGATCGTGGCGTAAAATCAATCTTAATAGCTTGTACGGACAACCTTACTGGCTTTACCACTGCCATTCAAGCTTCCTTCCCAAACACAGTCACTCAACTCTGTATTGTTCATCAAATACGCAATTCAGTGAAGTTTGTACCATGGAAAGATAGAAAAATATTCATCGCCGATCTAAAGGAAGTTTATGGAGCCATTAATCTCCAAAGCGCAATGGTCGCTTTTGAAAAATTTAAAACAAAATGGAACAGTAAATACAGTTATGCCATTAAAAGCTGGGAAAAAAATTGGGATAATCTTATCCCTTTATTCAATTACCCGCCTGAATTAAGAAAAATAATGTACACTACTAATACAATCGAAGGTGTTAATCGAGCAATCAGAAAATTCACCAAAACAAAGACCATTTTCCCGAATGACCAAGCTGCTTTAAAATCAGTTTTTATGGCTATTGACCAAATTCAGTCAAAATGGACAATGCCAATTCGTGATTTTGGTATTATTCATAATCAAATTCTTATTACCTTTGATCAATTTTTAGAAAATGCCTAATTTTTCTTCTCTTGAGTTTACACATTATTTTCTACACTCTCGGAAATTTTGGATGTTATTTATGAGAAGATTGTGTATGGTAATGTCATGTGTAACAAACAATGGTTTCTTTTATTATGAAATAAACAAAAGTGGGACGCTTTAACTAACCCAAGCAAATCGGTGACGCTAAGCATATCAACCCACCACTAACCTTCAAAACTCATCTCTCATCTCTCATCTCTCATAACTCATCTCTCATCTCTCATAACTTATCTCTAATTACTCCACCCTTGCCACCATAATCCCACTTTGAGATTTGTTTTTCATCATATATCCATCTATGTGCAAATCACTAATGACTACTTTGCCTTCTTTTTCTGATGCGTGTAGTAAGTGGATATCGTCTCCTTTGCGGTATGCAAAACCTGTGTGTACAATGTCAAGGCCATCTATACCTGTGGTGATGGCGATGATGTCTCCATCATTAATTTGTGTGAAAGAAGCTCTTACTTTATCTTTTGGGATATAGGTAAGGTTTTGTTTGTCAAGGTAAATCTCAGCGTCCTTTACTTTTTGCAGATCTTTAGGGTTGTTTAGTTTTGGATATTTAGGTTTGTGGGTGGTCATAAAGTTGATTTTTTTATTGAATGGTTGCCCACCAATTTGTGTTGTGATTTGTTTTATGGTTCCATTTTTTTCATTGTGGATCAACCATTCTGTGAAGTAATGTAGTCTTGACCCGTATCCATCAATGATGCCATTTCTATATCTTAGATTTGTGATGATTTGTGGAATGGTTTTTTTAGGATCGGATGTTTGGTTTTGGTAGATGGTTAAGGCGAGTACATATTCGACGAAAGTCACACAATCATATTTATCATTGTATATTAATAACTTTTCTTCCTGTCCACTTTCTAATGTATGGGCTACATACGGCGTCCCGATGAAGTAGCTTGCATTTTCTATGAAGCAGCTAGAAATATCAGGCGATTGATTTAAGATGGTATCTGCTGATTTTGAGGACATTGAAGATAAACCTATCAAAAAAACGAAATAAATATGATTCAAAAATGCCATTATATCAAATTTTTATAATAAATTAGCGATTAGATTTGTGTCTTATCCATAAAAGTCATAAAACTTTATGTCGGTCACATATTGGCAAAGATAAGGATAATATCATAGTTGGGTAAGGTAGGTCGTTTTTGATAGTCACATTTTAATATTTTAGACATGAACAGAGTCATTGGGAAGTACAAAGGAACAGAAGATGGACCACTTTTGGTCATTACAGCAGGGATGCATGGTAACGAACCCGCGGGTGTGAAGGCTCTAGAATTATTATTCAAAATGCTCGAAGTAGAACCGATCACCAATCCTGATTTTACTTACAAGGGAGAAATCATAGGTATATTGGGCAATTTACAAGCTTTCAGACATGGCGACAGATTTGTGTCTAAAGACATGAATAGATGTTGGGAACCTGATTATATTCAGACCATCAAAAATGCAGATATCACCACTTTAAGAGACGAAGATCTTGAAATCAGAGAGATTCTTGATGTCATTAATATCGAAATAGATAGGTTGCGTCCTGAAAAGATGTATTTGTTGGATTTGCATACCACTTCTTCAGACGGTGGTATATTTTGTATTGCCACAGAAAAAGAAGAAAGTGTACAAATAGCCCACGAACTCCATGCGCCTGTGATTTTAGGCTTACTAGATGGAATCAGTGGTACTACTTTGCATTATTTTAGACAAAAAAACATCGGTATCCCTACGATTAGCATCGCTTTTGAAGGCGGTCATCACGACGATCCCATGTCTGTCAATAGGTGTATCGCTGCTACCATCAATTTTATGCGGACGATAGGTGTTGTCAGACCCGAACATGTTGAAAATAGACACGACCACATCCTCATAGAATATTATAAAAATCTACCCGAAATCGTAGAAGTAAAATTTAAATACCACATCGAAGATAATCATAAATGGGAGATGAAACCAGGATATCGCAATTTTCAGAAAATAGTAAAAGGTGAGATTCTAGCACGCGATAATGGTCAACCTGTAACTGCACCTATGGATGGTATGATTCTAATGCCATTGTATCAAACTCAAGGACAAGATGGCTTTTTTGTAGTCGAAGAGTGGAAAGGACTGAGTGCTTGATGGAGGATGTTTTGAAGTTTAATGTTTAAGGTGTAATGTTTAATGTTTAATATTGAATAAGATTTTTACCACTAAGGACACTAAGGAATCACTAAGATGCACTAAGTTTAATGGTAGTTTTATAATATTGAATACGTAAATAATGCGTATCAAATCTTTCAATAAGCAAATCAGCAATTCCACAAATCTGCAATTATGCAATTCCCCAATTTTGTCATCTTTTAGCGGCTTCTAAGCAAAGATTTTTTACCACTAAGGCCACTAAGGATTCACTAAGAATTCACTAAGTTTAATGCCAGATGATAAATGGCCCTCTAAGTAAATTAAGCGTTCGATCTATTTGAAATCCTATGTTAAAAGTACCGTTAGGTACAAAATATCGGTAGAAAAAATAAAATTCCCCAATGTCAAGTCCCGTAGGGACGATATAGTGAAAGAAATTGGATAGTTATAATAATATCTAAATGATGCGTAGCCAACCCTCCAATAAGCAAATCAACAATTCCCCAAATCAGCAGTTCAGCAAATCAGCGATTCCGCACATCAAGCAAATTAGCAATTCCACAAATCAGCATTTCCACCATTCACTCATAATTCCACTTATTGATACGTAGCTCATATCTTTTGTCACTTACTTTCCATAAGGCAGGGTTGATGGAAGATTCTAGTTTTTCTTCTTCACCATTATTGATCATATCATTAAAAAAGTCTAACCCTGTGAGCGATTCTATACTATCGATGCTCACCATGTAGGTCTCTAATCGCTCGGTAGATAGCTTATTAGGGATGACAAATGCTATGCCTTTTTTTTCGTCACCAGTATAGTCAAGTAATACTTTGTAGAAAGCAGAAGGAACAGTTACTTTGTTTTGTTTGCCTATTTTTTTGATTGGATTTTGTAGGATTGGTCCAGAGATAATATAGAGTGTTTCTGCTTTGTATGTCCAATCTCGCACATTTTCTTCTAGTTCTTTCCATACACCATTATTAAATTCTTTGAATTGGGGCGCCATATTACTCATAAAAAAAGATTCTTTCATAGCGATATCATCAAAAGCCATATCTCCCGCAGGTGCTAAGTGTCCACGTGTATATCCTGAACCAGAATAGTCCGCATGTACCGCTGAACCTGTTTTTATTTTGTCATCAGGTGAAAAATAATCTTCTCTATCCACATTGGGCATTTGTAGTTGTTGTTTGGTGAGCGGATACGCAATCCATTCGGCGAGTTCGTGATTTTCAAGATAGGATAGACTGTAATAAGTATGGTGAATGGTATCTCCATTTGAGCTCGGGAGATAAGTACGTAGCATCGGTGTTGGATCGACTATATCAGGTGGTCCTACTTTGATGCCATTAAACCAAATATAACCACCTACAAGCGCAAACACAGCTATAATCAGAAATATAACTAACCGAAATGTGGTCTGAAGTCCTCTAGATTGAGCTTGATGGTTACGTCTCAAATTTGCCATAAAAATGTATATTGTATTGGATCTATTATCTTTTGCAGAAGGATTGATTGCTATCATTCAATCAATTTTTATAGTCGCAAAGGTAATAAAAAAAGGCCAACTGGTTGATGGTTGGCCGTGAGGTTGTTGGTTTAACAATTACAGGTTCATGAACGTATTCATATTTTATTTAGTACAATAACCGTACCAACTTTAGAATTTGTACACCAATGTGAGCAATAATCTTGAAGGTCGGTCTTCGAAAGCATAATCTTGACCATTAATGGTAATGTGGTCGCCAAATTTATCTAAGTTGCCCTCGAAGTTTAGGTCCATTCTCAGTTTCCAGATATCAAGAC
>JBGSOH010000110.1:0-3153 GCA_041739205.1 Saprospiraceae bacterium | reverse complement strand
TTGGCTACCCGAGTAGAGAAGAAGAAAAGGCAATCGTTCATAAAAATATCTTGGGCGAAGTGACCCAAAAGATCAATGCCGTAGTCTCACCAGCGACCATCCTAAAGGCTAGAGAATCTGTTAGAAAGGTGTATATGGATGATAAAATAGCGGATTATATTCTTGATATCGTCTTCGCTACGAGAGAACCAGAAAAGTATAAACTGAACGATATCAAGCCATTATTGAGTTATGGAGGATCGCCTAGGGCAAGTATTAATCTAGCTTTGGCCGCAAAGGCACACGCATTTATGAATCGTAGAGGATATGTCATCCCTGATGATGTACGTAATGTGTGCAAAGACGTCATGAGGCATCGTATCGGGCTGAGTTATGAGGCAGAAGCAGAAAATATCACCCAAGAAGACATCATCACTCGTATCATTAATACCATTCCGGTTCCTTAATAATTTAGAAATAAAATCATTTTTTGTATTGAAGTATATTCTGTACATATTGTTTTTTGAAATTGTATTTGCTTTTGGTGGTTTAGCCAAAGTGAATGGACAAGTTAATACCAAATCTCAAGTAGCCGCGATGTTTCCACCGAATACGAGAGACCTTTGGATTAATTATTTGAGCGGTACGATAGATGGACTTCATGTGGTGGATATGATTGTAGGGACAGACGGTCATAGTTGCAAAGGTTTGTATACGCTTAGAAATAGTGGTGTAACGTTTACCTTTGAAGGAGATGATAATGAACATCAATTAAAATTGGTCGAACTAAATAATGATGGTCGTCTGACAGGTTTTTTATATGGTAGATATGATGGTCAAAGTTTTGATGGATTATGGATGAATGCTAAAAAGAACCTAACCTTACCTTTTAAATTAAACTTTGTCAATGCATTTTCTGATTATAAAGGTACAGTATCAGATCGATGCCAATGGTACCAATGTTTTAGCGGTAAGGTTGATAGCAAAAATGTCAGATTAGCCATAAATAGAGATAAGGAACTATACACTTGTCATGTCTGGCAAGATGATAGGAAAAATGTGGATATTCTCCCAGGTAGGAATGTAGGAGCCACAACATGCTTAGATTTGAATATATCCAAAACTGTGCTTTTAGATAAAGTCGCCATCATCGATACTTCTAATATTTCAAAAATAGAGATAAAATATAAAGATTCTAATGGAAATGAAACGTCTACATCTTTAAAAAGTGAACGTAGATTGGATTTTGAAACATATGAATACGCCGATTATTTAAGTAGGTTAGAATGTGTAAGACCTATTCTGAATCATAAAAAATTCGACCCATGGATCGAAGAAAAACTCATTGAATGGCTCGATGAAACGATTAATAAACTGGAGGCTACAAATCCCAAAAATATTGGTACTTACGAAAGGTGGACACAGGTATTTAGCGGATGGGTTGAAATTGATTTATATCTAGATGATGTCATAAGTGGTACCATTTACATGCAATCTTCTCAGCTTCCTAAAACAGAAAAAATACCTTTTATTTATGATCTGAAAGGCAATAAGGAAATAGAAATTGAGTCACTTTTTAATGAAGGATTCGATAGTGAAGACTATTTCAAACACGCGCTTCCTGCCAAAAAGAAGGAAGTAAAATGGAAACCAGAAGTCAAGAGTTGGGTAAATGAACAAAAGTTTAATTATGTAACACTCAAAGATACAGGCTTTAGTTTTAAAACAGATTTTAGTACCATTTATGGAGAGAAAGAGATTATTATTCCATACCAAGAATTAGCGGTTAATCTCAAAAATAGAAGTGTAATAAAAGAACTTTTTACGAAATGATGGATACAGCTGAACTTCTCAAAAAAGTACGTAAACTCGAGATTAAGACCAAGGGTCTGACAAAACAGATATTTTCAGGCGAATATCATTCTGCCTTCAAAGGTCGTGGTATGTCATTCAGCGAAGTGCGTGATTATCAATATGGAGACGACGTGCGAAATATCGATTGGAATGTCACGGCTCGTACAGGTGGGCCACACGTCAAGATATTTGAAGAAGAAAGGGAACTCACTGTGATGTTGTTGATTGATGTTTCTGCATCATCGTTTTTTGGTGTTTCATCAAGGTTCAAGAGTGATATGATGACAGAACTGGCGGCTGTTATTTCTTTTTCGGCTATAACCAATAATGATAAAGTAGGCGCCATCATGTTTTCTGATTGTATAGAAAAATATCTTCCACCCAAAAAAGGTAAACAAAATATCTTACGTATCATCAGAGAATTGTTAAATCTGACACCAGAAAAAAGCGGTACAAATCTCTCCGAAGCGTTGATTTATCTTAATAATATTGAGAAAAAAAGAGCGATTGTTTTTGTGCTGTCCGACTTTATGGCAGAAGGTTACCAACAAGCATTGACCATCGCAGCCAAAAGACATGACATCATCGGCGTACACATCTTTGATGAAAGAGAAAAAAGCCTTCCCGATGTTGGACTTCTTCATGTGGAAGATGTAGAGACTGGCCAAAAAAGATTGATTGATACAAGTGACGTAACCATTCGCACACAATATGCTTCCTTTTTTGAATCCAATAAAGAACGGTTCCAAAAGGATTTTGCTTTGGCTAAGTCTGATACTATCAGTATTTCCACAGAAGAAGATTATATAAAAGCAATGCAAGTTTTTTTCAAACGTAGATATAAACGATGATGGGGAATAATAATAAACAGATACATCTTTTATATAAGTTTGTATTGACCTTGTTAATGTTGATCAATGCAAACATGTCTTTTGCACAAGTCGTACCATCCGTCAAAATTAGTCAAGATTCTACCCAGATAGGAGATGTGATCGATATACAAATTAAATTAATAGTGCCAGCTGACATCGTCATAAAAGGCATAGATTTCTCGCCTTACCTTTCCATTGAAAACAAGATTTATGCATCAGACACCGTCTTTTTAGATCAATTTGCAGATGTAGATGTGCTTGATTTTGGAGATTGGAAACATTCAGACATTAGTCAGCCCATAGATGCTTCCAAGTTGAATATCACAAGTGAGAATGGCAAACAAGTCATCACCAATACGATAAAATTGGCTATTTACAATATGGGTTCTTTTGAGATTCCTGCACCGCAACTTTTGTCAGAGAAGGATACTGAAGTCCTACCTACAGT
>JBGSOH010000065.1:0-10035 GCA_041739205.1 Saprospiraceae bacterium | reverse complement strand
TGATGATTCTGATGGGTACCACGTATTATTATCGACTACACCACCTGTTTTGAGCAATTGCTTCCATTGGGATTCAGTCATCTTTGATTTTTTTACTGATTTCCAGATGTGACCAGAACCATCCACCACACCTTGACCTGTGATGCCTACATTGGTCAGACCTACACCCCAAATCGGCGCTTGACATCTGTAAGCTTTCTGACCTTCCCAAGTGGTCTCTACTATGGGATAGTGAGATCTATCATCCACAAATCTTAACAAAGCTCCTTGTGAAACATGAAGATTGACATTACTCTTAAGTACAATCGGACCTGTAATCCAAAGTCCTGATGGAATGATGACCGTACCACCACCTGCTCGATCGGCCGCTTCAATGGCAGATTTTATGGCTTCTGTATTTACATAAGATGCATCAGATTTTGCACCATATTTAAGAATATTGAAGGTATCTTTACGGAAAACAGGTTCATAAACCACTGGAACTTCGTATTGATATTTAGTTGGGAAAACTGATTTTTTTAAGAAATTTCTTAACGGATGTTTTTGTTTCATCAGTCCATTTGCAAATGCATTTGCAATCAATTTTGCGCCATAAGGTGAGAAATGTGTATTATCAGAGATACCTTGTGGAAACTTGGAAAACACGCCATCTGGATAATGCATAAACATAGATTTGGAATGTTCTACACCATGAGATCCTATTATTTTACGACTTTCGTCATGAAGGTCTATGATATCGGTTTTAAGTTTTGCTGCCACTTCTTTTACGACATTTGGATAGTCGCCATGTGTATCTACAAAGTTGCCTTTATCGTCGTATTTTCTTCTTTGGACGGGTGTACACAAAATAGGAATTGCTCCTTTTTTTCTTGTTTCTTCAATGTATTTTTGTAGGTTTTCACGATAAGCAGTTTGTGCAGGTGCATATCTTTCTGGATCGTCTTCTTTAGCATCATTATGACCAAATTGTATTACAACAAAATCGTCTTTTTGTAATTTTTCGAGTACATCTGCCCAATGACCTTTGTCCCTAAAACTTTTAGTACTTCTGCCATTTACAGCATGATTGTGTATTTCTACAGCATCTGTAAAAAGACCATTCAACACTTGTCCCCAGCCTGTTTCTGGTGCATCTACAGCCTTTTTATTTGCCATAGTAGAGTCGCCAATCAAGTATATCTTTTGTTTGGGTGTTACTGGTTGAAAGAAAATTAAACTAAAAATTATTAAAAACTTCATTATTATTAAGATATGAGTTATGAATTATAAGATATGAGTTATGAGATGTTTAAAGAAGAGATGTCCCAAAGTATGATATGGGACATCTCTTTCAAGACCACATTTTATTAAACCAAACAATTAATTAGGGTATGCTGAAATTCACAAAAATAATTGATTATCAAATAAATATCTTTAAATAATTATAGATAGATGCATCTTAATAAAAAGAATGTCATCAAAACCCTTGCACCAAGTTTAAATTATTTTTGTAAGTCAGCTGCACTTAATCTACTTCACCTTCTTCGCCTTGAAGTATTCATATACATCAGCGGCTTGAAGTTTCGTATCTTAAGCACATCTGACTTTTTCAGAAGACCCTAATTATAACCTGGATTTTGTGCAAACTCTGACTTATTTGTTACGGCATCCACTTGTTTTTGTGGAATAGGTCTCAATGTATGGAAATCTTGGATAAATGGTGCTGCCATAGGATTGTACAACTTCACTCTTTCTACCAATTTACCTGTCCTTTTTAGGTCAAGCCATCTCCATTGTTCACCTGCAAATTCTCTTGCTCTTTCATCCAATATAAAATCAATATTTACATCAGTTGCTGCGATTTGCATTGCTGCTTCATTGCCTACAACTGCTGCACGTGTTCTCACCACATTAATGAGTTCAGCCGCTTTGGCTGTATTTCCAAGATTCATTTCAGCTTCAGCTGCTATTAAGTACATATCTGCCAATCTGAAGATAAAAGCATCACGTCCACTTTGTGCTTCATTGAAGGTAGGTCTCGTAGGATCATCAAATTTTTTGCATGGTACAAACATGGCATTTGCATTCACTGATCCGTCTGCTTTATACATTTTGCTCCTATCTATGATCAAGTACTTTTTAGTTCTATCGATTTCGTCAGGCACATCATACTTGGTTGCTACTATGGCAGTATCACCTAATTTTAGTTCGACTTCGATATCTTCAGTACCTACTTTTTTGGTAAATTTACCAGCTTTATTACAAATCCAAGCGGTCTTAAACGTGCCTGCATATCTAGCATCCACATTTTCATTGTATAAATCAAGTAAAAATCTAGAAGGCATGTATCTTATAAAAGGTCTGCCGTTTGCTATATCTCTTACCATTCCTATCGAACCTACAGCCACGCGCTCGTAAGCCATACCAAAATGTAAGTGACCATTATTACCACCACGAGAATGCCCATCAGGATTGGTAACCACATTTAATAAATCAGAAAGTGTAAGATCTTTGGTATAATTACAAGCCCAAATAACTTCCTTGTTTTGAAGATTTGACATAGACCATAGATCACTATATTTAGGTACCAATGAAAATCCATAATCACTGATTACTTTTTGTGCAAGTGCGGATGCTTCTTGATTTTTACCCAATGTCAAATGGACTCTCGCCAAAAATGCTTCTGCTGCAGGCTTGGTAGCACGACCGTATTGTGTGGTTGTAGCAGGTAAGTTGGCTACCGCAAACTGTAAATCTTCGTTGATCTGAATATAAATTTGCGCTCTAGGTGTTTTATTTGCTGTTGTCTGAGCAGTAGTGGTAGGCTCAACAGTAAAATGCACATCTCCCCATTGTTCTGTCAATAAATAGTAATAAAATGCTCTTAGAAATCTAAGCTCTGCTTCCCTTGTTTTCTGGAGCGATTCTGTCAGACCAGATTCTTTGATCCCTACGATACCCGTATTACAAAGATTGATCGCTTGATAGCTTCTTTGCCACAATCTCTCGATAAATGTTTCGGTCGCGGCGAGTCCCGCTTCAGATCCTTGTAAATTGTTGTAATTCATAAGGTCCACTCTTCGATTGTCCACACCAGGCAACCATAGATCAGAACCCATTTCCAAAAAGTTATATCCTTCTTCTTTGCCATACCAAGCACGAGTGTAACCATATGCCGCATTGACCAAAGACTCAAAGCCTTCAGGTGTTGTATAAACAGTAGGCGCCGTTAGTCCTGCTCTATTTTCTTCTTCTAATAAATCGGTGCAACTAAACATGCCGATGAATAAAAAGGCACAAATTATTTTATTTAAATTTTTCATTTTTAAATCTATTTTATGATTAAGAAATGTTTAAAAATCAAGATTGATACCACCAACGAATAACTTTGTCATAGGATTGGTAAAGTTACCACCTCTTTCAGGATCATAATCATCAATTTTTGAGTATGTCCAGAGATTCCTACCTGATACATAAACCCTAAGCTTAGAGACATGGATTTTTGACAAAAGATTTTGCGGTAGTGTATACCCTAATGTGATACCTCTTAACTTTAAGAATGAGCCATCTCTATAGTATAAGGATGAATAATACAAAGTAGCACTTTGAGATCTATTGGCACTTGGTCGTGGAAAATCATTTGATGCATTTTCTGGTGTCCAATAGTTATGTACCAAACTATTTTCATTCGCTTGTGGGTCATATACTCTCGTGAATGCATAATTGATCGTCTGTCCCCATCTTGCAAAAAACTGAAGATTCAAATCGAAATTATAAAACTTAAAATCATTGATCAAATTTGCATTCCAATCAGGCCTTCCCGAACCAAGAATCACTCTATCATTGGTAGCATCTATTTTACAATCACCATTGATATCTCTTACTTTGATATCTCCTACAACTTGGTTGAAAACTTTGGCTTGTTCTTCTTCACCAGTTTGCCAAATACCTATTTTTTCGTAATCATAAAAAGACTGAGTGGTCTCACCAATAAACCAACCATTGGCTACATCATTAGATTCTGTGGCAAGTTTTAGGATTTCTTCTTTAACTTTAAACCAGTTTAAGCCGATATTCCACTTAAAATTTTTCTTATCAACAGCGATTGCATTCAAACCAAGTTCTATACCTGTATTTTGTGTCTCCCCTACATTCTCTATCGTGGTCAAAGCTCCACTACTCAAAGGAAGTAATCGCTCTAATAGTAGGTCTTTGGTATGTGTTTGAAAAACATCTATCGTACCTATCACTCTATTATTGATGATACCGAAATCTACACCCAAATTTGTAGTGGCAGAAGTCTCCAATCTTAAGTCTTGATTTCCTATTCTGGTACTGTAAGAATATCCGATCGCCGCTGATTCATCCCATCCGAAAGGCACTCTATTCAATACACTTTGCGTGGAATAAGGCTCTACTGCTGAGTTGCCTGCAACACCATAACTAGCTCTTATTTTTAAATCAGAAATTGTACTATTATCACGTAAAAAGTCTTCTTGAGATACTCTCCAAGCTACTGAAGCAGATGGAAAAAATGCCCACTTATTACCTTCGCTCAGCTGTGAGGCACCATCAGATCTAGCAGTCAATGAAACCAAGTATTTATCATTATAGTTGTACATCATTCTACCTGTGTACGATAACAAAGCACTTTCTTTGAAATCCGCACCAATAGAAACTTGGCTGTTTGCATTTGCAAGGCCATAGTATAATTGACTTGGGATTAGTTGATTTGTTCCTTGCGCGGTTACTTGTTCAAAACTATTTTTAAGTAATGACTGCACTGCTGTAAATACAAAACCATGTTTATTTACATTAAAATTATAGTTTAAAATATTCTCTAAGTTAATACCTATTGAATTTCCATCAATGTAACGAGACAAAGGTTGTGCCCCGTTCCTAAAGTTGGTTTGTGACCCTGCATATAATCCTTCTCTTGAATTGGTAAGGCTCACACCCAAGTTTGATTTGAAACTAAGGTTTTGTAAAAGATTTACACCAACATAAGCTGAAGTAAATATCCTACTGACTCTTGAATCATTTTCCCAATTATTAGGCAATTCATCTGTCAGTGGATTGATATTTCTACCATTATTCAATACGATATTCAAATTTCCATCAGCGTCATAAGGTGTCTCTAATGGAACCAATTTATTTGCAGTAACAAGTGGATCATTTCTGAAATCTTGTTCGTAATGTGTGATTTGATTTTGTGTACCAAAGCTAAATACTTTTGATATTTTATGGTCTATGTTAGCGCGAATGCTGTAACGATCCATGTTATCTTTGGCGAAAAGTCCTTTTTCATTAAATAGACCTAGGGATACATACACATTTGTCTTTTCAGTACCTGTTGAAATACCTAATTGATAATCGCTTTGTGATCCGTTCTGTAAAAACTGATCTGGCCAGTAAGTACCTGGACTATCGAGTAAGTTACCAAATATTTTTGCATCATCGGCTTCAGAAGCCCAGTTGCCTGTCGTTCTATTAGCTTCCCTTCTGTAAGTTTTGTATTCTTCAGGACCCATTACCCGTGGATATCCTGTCAATGAAGACACACCATGGTAAGCATTAAATGAAATATTGGTTTTACCTGCTTTTCCTTTTTTGGTCGTAATGATGATGACACCATTTGCGCCACGAGACCCATAAATAGCTGTAGAAGCAGCATCTTTGAGTACTTCCATAGACTCTACATCATTCGGGTTGATGTCTTGAATATTGCTATACTGAATTCCATCGACTATAAATAATGGCGTATTGGAAGCGGTCAGCGATCTATTTCCACGTACTAGTACATTGACACCTGCGCCGGCTGCACCACTAGATCTAGTGATATCAACACCTGGGAGTTTTCCTTGTAGAGACTCCATGACATTGGTCGTTGGCACCGTTTTTAGTTCCGCTGGTTTTACAGATACTATTGAACCCGTCACATTACTTTTTTTGACCGAACCATAACCGATCACTACGACTTCATCTATGGTTACTGCATCCGTTTGTAAGGTGATATCGATGACATTTCTGCCACCAACAGCTACTTCTTGTGTGGTATATCCTATGTAAGTAAATACTAACACTGCATCAGAAGGTACACTAATTGTATAACTTCCGTCCACATCTGTGACAGTGCCTGAGGTGGCATTTTTTAAAGCAATACTACAACCGATGATAGCTTCATTGGTCTGTTGGTCTTTGACCGTACCTTTTATGGTGACATTGCTCTGAGCGAGCAGTACTACCTGAAGGCACAATAAAACAAAAGTGGCTACTAATGATTTCATTTTAATGATTGATTTGTTAAGAAAATAAGGTTTTTTGTTGATTATTTTAAATTATTTATTGGTATAAAATCCATGTCTGTAAAGTCTTGATTCTCACCACCCATCGCCCAGATAAATGCATAGCTCGCTGTGCCTGCCCCCGAATGTACAGACCACGGTGGTGAAATGATGGCTTCTTGATTTTTTATAACAAGATGTCTTGTCTCTGATGGGTCACCCATGATATGAAATACAGCATTATTTTCTTTTACTTGAAAATAAAAATATGCTTCACTTCTTCTTGTGTGCGTATGTGCAGGCATCGTATTCCATATATTCCCTTCTGAAAGTACTGTAAGTCCCATGACCAACTGACAACTTTGGATGCCTTCACCATGAATGTATTTATATATCGTTCTTGTATTTACATTTTCTGCAGACCCTAATTGGACCGGAAGTGCATGTTCTTTCGTAAATAGAGTATTTGGATATGTCTGATGCGCAGGCGTAGAAAGCAGAAAATATGTAGCAGGATTATTGACATCAATTGATTCAAATGTTACTTCTTGTGTACCTTTACCCAAGTACAAACAACTCAATGTTTCCATTTCATATGACTGTCCATCCGCTTTAATCTTGCCTTTGCCACCGGTATTGATAATGCCTATTTCTCTTCTTTCTAGAAAATATTTACTTTTCAATTCTTCTTCATTGGACAATGCGATGGCAGTATGCACAGGCGTTACACCACCAAGAATCATCCTGTCGTACATGGTATAAACAAGATTTATTTTGTCAATTTGAATGAGATCTTCTACCAAAAAATTGGACCTAAGTTCCTTTGTCGTCATCCGACTCACTTCATTTTTACTTGATTCAAATCTTAATTCCATTTAATATTTCGTTTTCGGTTTTTAAATTTAAAATAATTATCTGCCCATCCATCCACCATCTACGGTGATGATGGTACCATTGATATAATCAGATGCAGACGAAGCTAAAAAGATAGATGCACCTACGAGATCATCTGCATTACCCCATCTATTAGCAGGAATTCTGCTCAATATTGATTTGCTTCTTTCAGGATCATTTCTGAGTGCTTCGGTATTGTCCGTGCTTATATATCCAGGAGCGATACCATTGATATTGATGCCAAGAGATGCCCATTCATTTGCAAATGACTTTATTAAACTCTGAATACCACCTTTACTAGCAGCATACCCTGGCACTAATATCCCACCCTGAAAGCTAAGTAATGATGCAATAAAAATGATTTTACCGCTTCCCGCAGATAACATGTACTTACCTATTTCTCTTGTGAGAATGAATTGTGATGAAAGATTGGTAGCGAGCACATTGTCCCAGTCTTCGTCGGTATGAACGATGATGGGATTACGTCTGATAGTGCCAGCATTATTGACAAGGATATCTATTTGTGGATGTGTTGAAGTCAGTTTTTTTATGAATACGTAGATGTTTTGTCTATCAGAAAAATCACATTGATATGCTGTGAAGGATTGCCCCAGTGCTTCCACTTCCTTTTGCACGTCACTATCAGTAAGATGTAGAGATTGTGAGACGCCAATGATATTTGCACCTGCCGATGCTAATCCGATTGCAATGGCTTTTCCGATACCTCGGCTACAACCCGTTACTAAAGCTGTTTTGCCTTGGAGACTGAACATTTTATCTAAAAATGGATTCAATTAATTTTATTTTAATGTGACTTATCAAAGACTTATATTACTTCCAATCAATCCCATCCGTCAATGCTAAATTTTACTTTAATAGCTGATGACCAATAAATATTTGATTGAAAATTTCTGCTAATATTGAACATCTTATTAAATCTTGCACCACTGAAGCAAGTATTTATTTACGCAATCGTTATCGGGAACGTTGCCGGAACTATACATTATTTGGATTCTTGTTTGTCAATACATGTCAAGACTTTATCGACATAAAAATATTTGTGTATATTTACAGCCATATTTGTTGAGACATTTTCATAGTAAACAGATAATGTTTCTCAAAATAATTGATCATTCAAAAGTAATATGTCTTATATAACTATCAAAGATATCGCCAAAACCCTTGGCATTTCCACTTCGACAGTGTCTAGAGCATTGCGGGATAGTTATGAAATCAATGAAGAAACAAAACAAAAAGTACTCGAATACGCAAAATCTGTAAACTACTCACCCAATCCTATTGCACTAAGCCTGAGGGAAAATAAAAGCCATTCCATTGGTATTATTGTACCTGAAATAGCAAATAACTATTTTTCTGAAGTCATCAATGGGATAGATTCGGTCGCCTATCAGCGTGGTTACCATGTGGTGATATTTCAATCTCACGAATCTTACGAAAGAGAAGTGAGCAATGTACATCATTTATTATCTAGAAAAGCGGATGGACTTATTATGTCATTATCAGGTAATACCAATGATTTGGAACATCTTCAAACGGCTATGTCTGATGGATGTCCTATCATATTTTTTGATAGAGTGCCTCCATTAGATGACACCTATAAGGTTGTTTCTGACAATTTTGAAGGCGCATACAAAGCCACACAACATCTTATATCAAAAGGCAAAACCAAAATCGCTCACATCACCAGTCCGCCTGTTTTGTCCATAACGAAAGAAAGACTAGCAGGATATGTTGCTGCGCTTAAGGATAATAACATAGCAGTGGATGAAAATCTAATCCGTTACTGTGGATTTGAACCCAAAGAAGCTTTTAATACCATAGAAGATCTCATACAAAACCATCAACCGGACAGTTTTTTTGTGTGTAGTGATAGATTGGCTTTAAACTGTTTTGAAGGCATAAAAAATAGTAAACACTTGCTAGACAGCGACATCAGCATCGTAGGGTATACCAATCTAAAAAATGCCAATTTACTCGATCCACCACTTACTACAGTGCGTCAACCAGCTTTCGAAATGGGACAACAAGCAGCTGAACTACTTTTTAGAATACTAGAAGCAAAACATCATAAAATACCTTATCAGACCATCATGTTGAAAAATGAATTGATTGTAAGGTAATACGACTCTATAAGGTAAAACCATCTAGTATTTTCTTTAATCTTACAAGGTATCAGATCCAATGCTTTTTTGGATTGAGTTTTGCCAGCTTCTCTTTTGGGAGATATTGATACACAAGATTCATAATTTCAAGCATGTTTTCATTATGCATTGTCTGACCTTTTGCATTGATTCCTTCAACTCCTCTTGTAAATCCAGCTGTATAACCCAAGTATACATTTATATTTCTGTATGGATTTCTTTCTGTAAAGAGATGTAGTATTAAAAATGAATCAAATCTACCACTAAGTGTTAGCAAAAGTACGGTGGTGTGTAGTGGGAGCGTACAGGGAACGTCTAGGGAGCGTGGTCGGGACAACCTCGGGACAACCTTGGCACAACGTCGGGACAACGTCGGGACAACCCTACTTCGTTTTTGATTAAAAATGGTCGTTTTGGTAGCTTTTTTGGACTTTTGATGGTCAAAAATCGTTTGGACGGTTAAGTGCTGAAACAGATTTTAACTAGGAATAAAGATAAGTGTTTTGGGACAAAAAATCTACTGGTTTCTTGGATTTTTTTTAAATTAATTTGGTTGCCAATAACCTGTGACAAAAATCGATAGGATGCCTTTTATTTTGTTGTTTCGTACCTAAAGGCACGAGGATTGGGTTTTGATTTTGTTTTTTCTACCGATATTTTGTCCCTAACGGGACAGGGTTTTGAGACCATTGGGTTTAGTTGAGTTTTAGTCTCGC
>JBGSOH010000028.1:0-2698 GCA_041739205.1 Saprospiraceae bacterium | reverse complement strand
ATCCAACTGTTGGTTTTTCGGTGATTTCTTGAGCATCCTGTTTATATATATTTTGATATCACAAATTTATAACATGTGTCCATTTTTTATCCTATATTTGTATTTTATTATTTCAATACTTTTCGGAGTGGACTCATAATTAAATTTGTGATTTCACGTACTACTGGAAGTGCAACACTATTTCCTAGCTGCCTATATGCTTGGTTATCAGAAACTGGAAATGAAAATGAATCAGGAAAGCCTTGTAATCTTTGAGATTCTAGAACAGATAGCTTTCTTTTTAGATCCCACATTTTAGGGACTCGATTAAAAATTATTGTGGGTGCATATGTTTCCATGCAACAATAAAAAGATTCTTGAATTTGTGTTTTAGCAAAATCTCCGATATGAAATCTTAACGAACCATCCGGTTTTTGATAAGAATATACACCATGTTTGCCTTTTTTTGTGTTTACTCCATATTGAGAGTTATCATGTTTTACTCGCGGGTTACCTTTTTTATTCTTGAAATGGAATTCAATTCTCTCAATCTCTTGTTTAGGTAACCTTAAAGAAATATTAGTGTTGTCTTTTTCGATTATAGTGGAAAGTGGTACAATTTTATTTTTACCTTTTGGAAATGAAAATTCATTTTCATTAAGAAATCCGACACAATACCAACGCTCTCTTTTTTGCGGAATCCCAAAATTTAAGCTATCTAGTATTTCCCATTTAACGGAATAGCCAAGCTTATTAAGTGATGAAATAATAGTCTCAAGAGTTCGACCTTTATCATGTGACTTAATACCTTTTACATTTTCAAGTAAAAATGCTTTTGGTTTTTTTTTTTCTAGTATGCTTATAATCGAAAAAAATAGTGTTCCCCTTGTTTTATCCTTGAATCCTTCGTTTTTCCCGGCGTAACTAAATGGTTGGCACGGAAAACCTGCGCATAAGACATCAAAATCTGGTATTGAAGAATAATCTAAATTCGGATCGATTATGTCTTCATTAAAGTTTCCATTCTCAAAAATCTTAGGAGATATTTTTCTAAAATTATGCTCATATGTCTGTCGAGCAAATTTATTAATTTCAGAAGCAAACACACATTCACCCCCATTTTCATGCATGGCAATATGAAATCCACCTATTCCTGCAAATAGGTCAATAAATTTAAACTTTTTCAAAATCTTTAAATTTACTGTCATCAAAAAATATAGAATAATTAGTTTCTAAAGCCAGAATAATTTTCTCTAAAGCTATTACAGATATATTCCTTTTTCCAGCTTCAACACTGTTTATATAAGTACGATCCAATTCAGCTTTAAAGCTCAACTGCTCTTGTGATATCTTTAGGTTATTGCGTAATTCCTTAATACGTGTGCCCACACGCAAACGAATGTCATCAGTCATAAATGTATATTGTGAAATGGTAAAATTAAAAGATAGTGGACTATAAGGCAACGGACTATAAGTCACGTTGCTTTGGTGTTAATTCCTTATATCATTAATTATCTGATATACAAATGATTAAGATTCTTTCATTTGTATATAAAAGTATGATTAGCCTAGTTTATTTTTATAATTGGTAGATTCTATATGGTAATGTGTGACATATGCCAATCGTATCTAACATATCAAGTGTTATGTAGTGATATTCTTTAATAGAAATTCAAGATGTTATAAATCCATCTCCATCTCAGTTGTTGGTAGTGTATCTGCGGGAATAGTGTCTGATACGACAGCCTGTGCAGGAAGGGTAGTAGATGCATTCCGACAAGCCAATAGACTGAAAAATAAGAAGGAAAAGGTGCGAAGCCCAACGTTGCAAAAGCAATCATGTGCAGCTTCAGCGGCATCCAAAATTTATAAAATGCCCCTTAGTGAAATCCTTAGTTTCCTTTACAGCAAAGCTGCACTAAAGAGTGGTAAAAAAAACATCCCATTATTTTCCACTATAAAGGCTCATTTATCAGAAAACGACGTTTTTTTTCCATTATAACCCGCTTTTTGGCGTTTATTTTCCATTATAAATGATTTTGGCATTGTCTTAATCAGCAAATATACATTTACCCAAGTCCACAAATTAAAAAACAATATCCAACGCTAAGCAGTATTTTTCTTTTTAGCACGAGACGTATCCAAGATGATATTATGAAAAATGTTTTTCTACCCTATCAATCAAACTCCACCACATCATCGATATGATATGCTTTGCCAATCGGTACGATCTTAAAGTCGCGGTGGTAGGTAGCATTCATATCGGGATCAGAGATGACCACTTCTAGGATGATAGCTTCAGAAGTGGTAGTAGGTTTTGGAACACATTTAGTGACTTTTACTTTGCCGTTATCTTGACCGGAGATTAGGAATGCAGTACCTATACCTGCACGAGTGACATTATAAGTAGATGACCATTTTTTGACAAATGCGGCTTCGTCCATACCACCGTCATAGCCTACTTGGGTGGCATCAGTTTTGTATTCGTAGTATTGTGGCGTACAGATATCTTCCATGGCAAATCCACCTTCATTCAGATGATTTTCGATGACTTCTGTGAGCCAAGCGACGGCATCTTCGGTATCTATATCCATCTCAGTTGTTGGAAGTGTATCTGCGGTAATAGTGTCTGATACGACAGCCTGTGCAGGAAGGGTAGTAGATGCATTCCGACAAGCCAATAGACTGAAAAGTAAGAAGGAAAAGGTGATGATGGTTT
>JBGSOH010000133.1:0-6349 GCA_041739205.1 Saprospiraceae bacterium | reverse complement strand
TTGAACAAACCAATCCAAATTATTTTAGCAAATACAGTATGGTAACCTTTAGAGAAGATTTGCCATATCATATTGCCATGACGAAGGGAAGACAACAGGATCAAATACTGATGGATTTTGCATCAAAAGTAACAGATGTCAATCAAGTGAATTATGATGAATTATCAAAAATGTTGGTGTAGTTCTAGTGTTTGCTGAGGTTGTTGTTGCCTATGAAAGTTGGTGTTTTATATAATGATTTTACTTTGAGTATAGTTTTTATGCATTGATAGAGAAGAAACAAAAAAATTAAAATCCTTAATGTTTCCCAATTAAAATTATTTGTTTTGTAATTTTAAAGACTCAATTAGAATATAGTTTTGTTTTTTGTGGTCAAAAACAAATCTTGGATTAAAGAATAACATCGAGATGGAAGAATAAATTTTCGATCTATTTATTTGCTATTCAAAAATAAGTCTTACATTGTGTCAGTTTTACATATCATTAACAATCAATTCTTCTTAATGCCACATTTTATGGGGAAGATTTTATGCACTAGTTTTTACGTCTTTATGATCTCTATGATCAGTGTTGTATCTGTTTACAGTCAGGTAACGCTTAAAGGCAAAATACTAGATGGAACAAATGGAGAGCCACTTATAGGTGCTAATATTATTGTAAAAAGTGATCCAAATGTAGGTACTGTCACGGATTTTGATGGAACGTTTGAATTGAAAGTTCCTTCTGTGCCCGTAATGCTTAATATATCTTATATTGGATATTCTTCTTTGGACTATCAAGTAGACAATGCAAGTTCTAAAATTGAGATTAAACTAGGTGAAGACGCTGTCACTATAGATCTAGGTGTAGAGATCAAAGGTCAGAAGATCTCAGAAAAGCAAAAAGCAGCACCACTAACTATAGAATCATTGGATGCGATTGCAATAAAACAAACAGCTTCGACAGATTTTTATAATGGTCTAGGATCGCTGAAAGGTGTGGATTTGACTACTGCAAGTTTGGGTTTTACGGTGATCAATACACGTGGTTTTAATAGTACGAGTCCTGTTAGATCATTACAAACGATAGATGGCGTAGATAATCAGTCACCTGGATTGAATTTTTCTTTGGGTAATTTCCTAGGCGCATCAGAACTTGATATTCAGAAAGTAGATCTGGTAGTAGGTGCGAGTTCTGCATTTTATGGTCCTAACGCCTTTAATGGAGTCATCGCCATGGAAACCAAAAATCCATTTTTTAATAAAGGACTGTCAGCAAGTGTGAAAGTAGGGGAGAGGAATTTAGTTGAAACTGCATTTAGATTTGCCGATGTCATCAAAGGAAAATCAGGAAAACCTGTAGTTGGGTATAAATTCAATTTTTCTTACTTAAGAGCAAATGACTGGGTAGCAGACAATTATGATCCTGTTACGGATTCAGATGGTAATCAGGTGTTTTCATCAGCTCAAAATCCTGGAGGCGCTAATGCGGTGAATATTTATGGTGATGAATATTCGCAGAGTTATGCTTCTTTGTATGATCCTAGGGCTGGATTAAATTCTTTTCACAGGAGAGGTTATAAAGAAATAGATTTAGTAGATTACGATACAAGAAACATAAAAGCAGCTGTTGCTTTCCATATTAGGACTAAGCCTTCTCAAGATTTTGAATCACCTGAATTAATAGTTTCATCCAATTTTGGTTATGGTACTACTGTATATCAAGGAGATAATAGGTTTAGTTTAAGAGGAATACAATTTTTTCAACATAAGTTAGAGTATCGCAAGAAGGATAAATTCTTTATTAGAGCTTATGCTACTCATGAAGATGCAGGAGATTCTTATGACCCTTATTTCACAGCACAAAAAATGATCGAAGCAGCTGGAACTAATGAAAATTGGCAAAATGCTTATGCATCGTGGTGGTCTAGGAATAATTTAGGTAATGTCTTTAATCAAATGAAAGAAATGGGTTATCCAATCGAACCTATTTCTGCTCAAATATTGTGGCAGCAACAAAATGCTGGTAAATTACAAGAATGGCACAACCAAGCAACAGAATTTGCAAATTCAAAAAACAGTACCTTCAACTTACAAGATTTTTATGTCCCAGGTACTGCTAGATTTGATTCACTTTTTAACGATATAACTTCAAGAAAAAACAACTCAACTGAGAATGGTACAAGATTTTTTGATCAATCTGCATTATATCACGTCCATGGAGAATACAAATTTGAATCTGATTACTTTAAAGAATTGGTAATCGGTGCAAATGGGAGGTTATATAGACCGTTTACAGATGGTACAATCTTCAGTGATAGTATACAAAGAATTTCAAATCATGAAATGGGCTTGTATGGTGGTGCTACAAAACAATTTGGAGATTTTACCACGTCAGTTGCAGCAAGAATAGATAAAAATCAGAATTTTAATTTATTGTTTTCGCCTGCAGCATCTGTTGTTTGGAAACCTTCAGAAAATAACTACCTAAGAGTTTCTTTTTCATCAGCTATTCGAAATCCCACGCTATCAGATCAATATTTGAATTTAAAAGTTGGACCTGCTCAGTTGGTAGGAAATTTAAATGGTTTTGACAGCTTGATTACTATTGAGTCATTTAATATTTGGAGAAACGATAGGAGTGCAGATTTAGTTTATCGAAACATAAATCCTATTCAACCTGAAAAAGTCAAAACTTTTGAAGTAGGATACAGGACAACTCTTTTTGAAAAATTATTTATTGATGCAAGTGTATTCTTAAATAGATATGACGATTTTATAGGTTATCAAATAGGAATGGATATACCATTCTCAAAACCATTTAATATCCCTCAATTCAATAGGATTCAAGTATTCAGGGTGGCGGCAAATTCTGATGAAGTAGTGACTTCTAGAGGTGCAGCTATAGGGTTGAATTATTATTTTGGCAAATATTACGCCTTTAATGGCAATTATAGTTATAATGAATTAGTGACAGATGTTCAAGATAACATTGTTCCTGCATTCAATACACCTAAACATAAATATAATATAGGAATTTCATCAAGAGATATTCCTGCTGGAGGAAGTAATGTCTTCGGCTTTAATGTAAATTACAAATGGATACAAGGGTTTATATTTGAAGGCTCTCCGCAATTTACAGGTTTAATACCTGATTATGATTTAGTTGATGCTCAGGTTAATTATACCATGCCAAAACTAAATCTTACCGTAAAAGCAGGTGCATCAAATGCCCTAAATAATAAACAGTTTCAGACTTATGGTGGTCCAAGAATAGGTCGAATGGCTTATTTGACGATTACCTATGATTTTAAATCTAAAATTTAATTAATTAATTATTAAATCATTTATCACATGCGAATTTTTACTTCTTTACTAACGTTAACCTTAATTGTTTTGTCTTCTTGGACAATTAATGGACAAAACAGATATTTAGATCCAGTCTTTGATGAAGTTGAAGTATCTAATCTTACTCCTTTAGCAACTAATTATACCATTTTGCAATGGTTGTTTGCACCGGCTGGTCCAGCTAAACACACTATTAGACAACCTTTGGTAGCGCAGTTTTATTCTCCAAAAGGAGACACTGAGACGAATCGACCCTTGGTTATTTATGTACACACTGGTAACTTTTTCCCTTATCCAGATAATGGCTCTTGTGGTGGTACAATGAGAGATTCTAGCAACGTCGAAATTGCTACTCGTCTAGCAAAAATGGGTTATGTGGTAGCTGTTATTAATTACAGACAAGGGTGGAACCCATTCGATCAAAATGAACTTATAAGAAGGTTCTTCCTTATAAATGCAGCTTACAGAGGCGTGCAAGATATGGCTACTTATGTAAGATATTTTAGAAGAAGTGCAGCAGATTTAGGAAACCCTCATAAAATTGATCCCGACAAAATTACCATTTGGGGACAAGGTACTGGTGGGTATTTATCACTTGCTTCTGCATACTTAAAGTCTTATGGTGAAATATTTACTACTGCAGATCCAGTTAAATTTGTTCTGACACCACCTTTGACTCCTATAAATATACCGATGGTCAGACAAGAATATAATGGTACTTTGACCGCTGAAGGTCCAATTACTACAGTTGATGCACAATACAATTCATATACAACATTGCCTGTAGGAGATACATTATGTGTACCAAATCACGTTGGGTTTAGTTCTGACATTGCATTGTGTGTCAATATGGGTGGCGCTTTAGGTGACTCTATTTGGCTTAGCCAAGGCGAAGTGCCATTAATCTCATTCCATGTCGACACTGACCCATTTGCACCTGTAGAAACAGATGTATTGAATGTACCTACTCCGCTTGGACCACAGCCAGTAGTGGAAGTTTCTGGATCAAGAGATTTGGCTGAAAGAGCTGATAGATTAGGTAATAATGATATTTTTGCAAATATGGTTGCTCAATATGATCCAATGAATGTCAATAATCCTGTAAATAACTTAGGATATTACGAGTTTAGAGGCACTCCTAATGGACAATCTGGTCCTTGGGAATGGGCAGCAACTGAGACTACATCTGCTGGGGCTACGGGTTGTAATATAAATAGTACTACAGCAAAAATGTATATTGACACTATTACAGCTTATTTTGCACCTAGAGCGTGTATTGCTCTTAATCTTCCATGTCGTTCTTTAGTTACATCTACCAAAGACCTAACAGACATCAACGTAAATCTAAAAATGTCTCCAAATCCATCTTCAGTAGATATCAATATCTCTGTTTCTGATGAGACACCAATCAAAGCTATTACATTGTTTGATGTGACTGGTAGAGTAATCAGATCATTCAATAATGTAAATACTTCAGTTTATACACTGAGAAGAGAAAGCATCCAAGATGGTATGTATTTCGTTAAATTGGACTTTGATAAAGGCACACTTACTAAAAAAGTTATTTTTGAATAGTGCAATCATTAAATGACCAAATTTAATGGTTTAGGTCAATGTTCTAATATTATAAGCCCTGTATGCGTAAGTTTACAGGGCTTTGTTTTTGAAGTACTTGCGGTGGTATGGCTCACAGACATGCTACCGCTTTTAAACTATGGTACAGTTCAAAATGCTATCAAAAAACTAGTCAAGCCATCTTCACTCCACAATTTATAGCTAGCTCGATGCGCTGTCAAAATCTCACGACTTAGCATCAATCCGATGCCCTGACCGTTTGTCTTTGTAGAGAAAAATGGTTGATTGAGATTGGTTGCTGTTTCATCTGTAATACCTGTACCTGTGTCTGTGATAAGTATGGATTTTCCATTGTTTTGGATGTGAATATGAATCTCACCTTGGTCTCCTTCGATGGCTTCAAAACTATTTTTGATGACATTATGAAGCACTTGTTCTATTTGGATCGGATCAACATTGATTTTTTGTGCGTTTTCACAAATGTGTAAGTGTAATTTGATATTTCTTTCATTGGCCTTATATTGCCATAGTTTGATGACATTTTCGCACAAACCTACCAAAAGAACAGACTGAAAATGTGGTGGATGTAGTCTGATTATTTTAGCAAAATTATCAAGAAATTGTCCTAAGTTTTTATTGCGTTCGATGGCGACTTGTAAGGCTTCAGTCCATAAAGGTTCTGTATTTTGATCGGACATAAATTCATGGACAGATTGTAAAATGGAATTGACTGCGCCAGTGGAATTATTGACTTCGTGTGCCATCATTCTTATAACTTTGCCGTAAGCTTCTTTTTCAGATTGGATGAGTTCAATAGTCAAGTCTTCGATCATGATAAATGTGCGGTAAAAACCTTTGTAACGTACTTGGTTTTTTAGTACTCTAAATTTCTTGTTTGAATTTAAAGTGATAATGTGAGACGTACCATCTTGGATATCTTCTAGAAGGGATTTTGGAAGGATGATTTCTTTATTATTTTCTTTAGATAGTTGAAGGTATTTTTGTGCTAGGGGATTTATTTCTGTGACATTCCCATCGAAATCTAAAATTATGATGCCAATAGGTGACACCCTGATCAGATCTTCCAAAAACTGACCTTGCCCTTCAAGTCTATACCTTTCTTCGCTGATATTGGTAACCATCGTATTGTAAAGCGAGATAAGTTTATCCAAATCTTTGTCGCCTGTTTTGCGAAACATCACACCATTTTCTTTACTCGTCAATGATTTGACACCATCTATCACATGACGATAAGGTCGGTCAAACAAAAAGAAAAATCTGATCGAAATATAGTAGGATATAAAAAGTGGTAATTGACTTAATATAAACATCCATTTTTCTTGAATCAAGTAATACAAAAGACCCAAAATGAAGGCATGAATCAGTGTCACATATATGATATACTTGACTTTAAGACTCATGGGCGATTTGATATTTTTCGAGTCTTC
>JBGSOH010000673.1:0-4613 GCA_041739205.1 Saprospiraceae bacterium | reverse complement strand
CCTATTAGACATAATTACTAATGTAGGAATGCAATTGAAAAATGTAGAAATTGACGATATATTAGGAGCGTAGCTCTGACATCTTTGTAGTAAACGATATTAGACGAATGAAGAGGGGCGTAGCCCTGACATCTTAGATAAGAACGTACATTTACAATTAAACGGCTTTAATTATAACTTTTTACCTACCACCAATAATGTGGATTGAATAGATTGTTCTTTTAAATGTAAGAACTTTTTTCTTTCTTCATCCTTCATAAATTCCTGAAAATCTTGTTCGCTCTGGAATGTTCCAAAATGAATTTCATATGGTTTTTCCATGGAAATTTCTACATAATCATTTTCTGAAGGCCTAAGTCTAAATAACAGGATCCCATTATACTTTGCAATCAGTGGGATAGCTACACTTTCAAATTCGTTAAAAGTGTTTTCTTGTCCGTCTTTCAAGTAAATAAGTTGTGTAAAGTATACCATATGCATCAGCTTGTTTTGATTAAATTTTAGTTCCCAATTTATATATCTTTACTCACCAAAAATATCTAGTGCTGCACCTACGGAGTCCATAAAAATAATCTGTTTTCCTTTATTGCTTTCGTAGATAAAATCAACTATGCTTTTACTTGTGAATTTTGAGAAATCACCCACTATGGCCAATTTCATTCTATAAGTGGAAAATTTCTGAAGAATCTCGCCTGCCAATCCATTTTTTAGGTCAAAAAAATCAACTGTGATATCTTTTTGATGTATAATAAGGTGGTCAAATCCTTGAAAGTAAAAATCACCCATTATACTCAAAGCTTCTTCCGCTTTGCTAAATATGATGTGGTCTGCAAGGATTTCAACGACTTCACTGTTTTTAATTTTGTGAATGATGGTTTCCATATCATTTCCTCCTAAAGGTATACACTACTGTTTTTTTCTCTATTTGATCACCTTCTGTATCATAACTTTCAATGACCAAAGTATCTGTGTCCACAAAATCGATGATTTGTTTGACCTTTATATTTTGTTTGCTGACAGGATTGGTGAGTGATCCGTACAATGTTGCTTTTTTGTTTGCTTCATCCCATTGGCCATAAAGCGCTAAAGTTCCCGTTCCCATATTGGTGATGGTTGTCATCGCCATTTTTTTGTCTATGGTATTAAATCCTAAAGTCATCACAGCTTCATAAGCCATTCCCATCATATCCCCTTTTTGTTTCAACTCCAAAAATCTGTCTCCGAGTATCATTTGGTGTGTGGAAGGGATAGCTATTACGATGGGCGGCTGACCTTCTCCTCTTGACATGGTGATTTCCATTTCGAAATCGCCTATATATTTGCCCATTAGCGAGTGGACATCCGTAGGCGTCATATATTCCGTCCAAGGGTCTATGTTTTGTTGTGCTGTCAAGTATTGAAAATTTAAAAATGAAAAAATGAATAGTGCTAATATTTGAATTTTATACATGATCCTTTGATATTTAGGTATGAGCCATCGGATTTAAATTGCAAATGTAAGTAAAAACATCACTATTTTTAAGGTTATTTCAGACAATAATAGGATGGATTTGCGACATAATGCTGAATTTGTAATCCACATTTGAAATCCTTTTTTAACTTTGACTTCTATAATTAGTAATTTATTAAGAGTATGTTTAAAAAGTATTTTAGTTGCTAATCAATAGATTAAGGGTCATCGATCTCAACCAAATATAACTTAAATTTGTTTTTAAGATATGAATTTTAGAATTCAAACATACCACAGCCAACAATCAGAAGTGAACATTTTTTTTTGTAATCGGCTTTATACATTGATAGTCCAAGGGCTGACTGAAGCTGAAAGCAAAATATAACAAGCTCATCCTGTTTGGTTTTTGGCCGCTAATCCACTAGTTGGTTCCACAAATTAATGAGTTTAGTGAAATAGACTTAAGTCAATGGGCAAAAAAATCTGTAGATATCCATTGGGATTACCAAAATATAGTAAAGAAAAATTAGAAAGATTGATATAAAATGAATGTAACACCTGAACACAACGAACGAATGGCCAAGATGACTTTTTCATCTGTATACCCACATTATATTACCAAGGTAGAGAAAAAAGGGAGGTCTATTGATGAACTTCATCAGGTAATCGAGTGGCTCACCGGCTTTGACTTAGCTAAATTACAATTACTTATAGATGCAAAAGCGACCTTCCAAACATTTTTTGAACAAGCTACACTTCATCCGAATGCGCACTTAATCAAAGGAATGATTTGTGGTTATCGCATAGAAGAAATCGAAAATCCATTGACACAAAAAGTCAGGTATCTGGACAAATTGGTGGACGAATTGGCTGCCGGTCGCAAGATGGAAAAGATACTAAGGGCGTAAATGTTTCGGTTTTGGACTTACTCCCTTCCATTAAATATTTGCGATGGTTTAAAATCTTAATCTTATTTAACAAAGCCAAACCGCATATTATTAATTGTATAATATAAAATGAAAGTCAGAAATATTTAGGACATCTATTCTATCATTAAGTATCGACGTTTCACTTTAATTTACTGCTTCTTGAGCTGCAAGCAAGGTGACCATTTACCAAATTGACCTTGCCTGTTTTTTGCTCAACTGAAACGATAAATGCCGTATTAATAAGATACGATTTATGTATTCTTTGTAAAAAAGGGACTGCACATTTTTCTTGCCAATATTTTAAAGTCTTTGAAGTAAGGAAACTTTCACCACTTAGTAAATACAGATAAGAATAATTACTATCGGCTTTGATCATTACGATATCTTTGATATTGATGTAACGACCTAAACCATTTGTTTTTATAAATATACTTTTTACATTAAATTCCTTATTTGCTTGTTTATCGATAATATTTAACTTATCAGATAGTTCGGATACTAGTGAACGCAAGTAATCCACTTCTCTTTTAAGGTCAACGTATTCATTGAACGGAACCGTTTTTATAACTTCCATAATGTAAAGTGAACTTTTTTAGATTTAAAATAGGAGTCTACGCTCAGAAGTATTTTGAAAAGAACATAAGTAAAACATCAGTTTCAACTCATTTGATAATCAATAACATGCCCCTTTAGGGGCATGGGTGTTTCCCTTGATGGTCAGGGTAAAAAACAGTTGATTACCAAAATTCATGTATCTTAAGAGTGGACTCAATAATACTTATTTTTAATAAGATGATATACTTACATTCCCTATAATGTTTACATTTCCTAAGTTCGTTAATGTTGTTCCTGTTCCGATGACGTTTGACTTTTCAAAAATGTTTACATTTTCTAAATTTAGGGTACCATTATTTAAAATTGCCCTGTTATTTAGATTTGTACCCGCATAAATATGGACGTATTCTAGAGAAAATAGCTTTGACCCACTTACATTAAAAACTGGTCCAGTGGTAACAGCTTTAATAATTGGTATAGTAGTAGCTGTCTGATGGATGTTTATATTTTTTGAAATGCGTATTGGCCCTGATGTAAGTTTGATGGTGTCATTTCCTATTCCGTCTGTTAGCAAAGGATCGAATGCTATAGTAGCTCCATCAAGCGCACATTCTATTACTCTCCTTAATGATCCTGGACCATTATCGTCTGTATTTGTAACGACATATGAACAACCTGTGTCAGCATTGTATATATCACTTTCCCAAACGCCTCTACCATATGTTGCAACCCTTAATTTATTACTTGGGTAATATATCTCTAAATCTCTTACAGAACAATTTGGCAAATCATTAAAATAGGGTACCCAAGTAGTAATGTTATTATCTATATAATAAACACCTATATCTGCTCCTAAATATACCGCATCCAAGGCACTTCCATTAACATATACCATCGTATTGATAGGTAAATTTGGTAAGCCAGTTGATACATTTGTCCATGATGTTCCACCATTGGTTGTTTTATAGACTTTTTCTCCATCTACATATCCAGAAAATGTAACCCAGACTTTATCTGGGTCTGTATCAGAAACGATGACACTTGACAATGATGCTGATCCTACCGGCAAGGATCCAGTAATGTCTGCGAATGTTGATCCACCATCTGTAGAGATTGAGATAGCATCGTATTTAATGGCATAGATAATGTTTGTGTTACTTGGTGCTATTGCAAAATCTGTTATCGTACCTGTTCCTGGTGGCGTACCTTTCATCATCCAAGTATCTCCTTTGTCAGGTGACATGTATAAAGTTGGAATGCCTCCTACATATATTTTTAAATGATCTACAGGATCCATTTTCCAAGTACTGTAAAAATCAAAACCTGGAGGTAATCCTGCAGCAATTGAAATAGTACTCACACCACCATCATCAGATCTATGGAAATCTCCTGAAACATATTGAATGTAAATGGTACTATTGTCGTTATAATCAATAAAACATTCCCCACCGTCACCACCAAAAATGTTTGCCCAGTTAGAACCTGTTTTTAAATTAGTACCATTGTCTTGTTCACCAGCTACTATTGCCGTTTCAATATTGGCAGATAATCCTAATTTCACAACTTGAGCTATTGCTAAGTTATTTGATATATCTGTCCATTGATTTCCATTATCCGTTGATTTAAAAACACCACCATCATTGCCTGAAAACATTACATTACTACTGCCTGGTAAATAA
>JBGSOH010000658.1:0-16419 GCA_041739205.1 Saprospiraceae bacterium | reverse complement strand
AAAGCCGAAAACTTAAATGGACGGATTCAAAGATTTTTAATCAATAGTTATGGGACAAGAGATAGAGATTTTTTCTTCTACAGGGTACAAGTATACTTCTCCTAAAATCAACAGCACCTTAAAAAAAGATTTAGCCCATTTTATTGATTTTTAATTTGTTTTAGATGGTTTTCGTATCTGGTATCTGCCATATAGGCCTGCACATCTTGTGGCAATAAATTGAACTCTAAATAAAATTATTCTTGAAATTCTACATGAAATTTCATAAATATAACCTAAACATTATATAATGTCGTAATTATAAATTTGTTTTAGAATAAATCGAATTTTTCGCATCATTTCCTACCCAATTTGGTGATACCAACAAAAACAATTACATTTGACATTTAAAACGACATTTATTTGACGTAATATATGACATAATTAAAATTGAGCCTAAGGTTAAGGTTGAGTTTTGTCACCCTATTCTTAGCCTTAGTCTCAACCTTAATCTTAACCCTAACAACATGTACCTCAACTGTCATTCATACTTCAGTCTCCGCTACGGCACCTTCGCACCAGAAGATTTGCCTGGCATCGCTAAGTCTTATGGCGTGGATGCACTCGTATTTTCTGATATCAATAATACTTCCGCAGCTTTCCAGTTTGTACGAGCCTGTCGTGCCGAAGGAATCAAACCCATACTCGGCATAGAATTTCGCCAGGACAATGAATTTCTGTATCTCGGTATCGCGCGCAATGATGAGGGATGGAGAGAGCTTTGTTCCTTACTCACAGAGTCGTCGATTACAGGTGAGCCACTACCCAAAGAAGCGCCCGAACTCCAGCATTGCTACATCATCTATCGTAAACTGCCTAAAGGCGTGGATCTGCTCCGTGAGTATGAGTATGCAGGCGTCAGACCTGAAGAAGTCAATCATCTATATTCATCTTATCTCAAAAATTATCCTGATAAACTCGTCATTTTCAGTCCCGTGACTTTCGCGGATCAGGATGGATTTAAGGCGCACAAACTACTCCGATGTATCGATCTCAACATAGTCATCGGTAAGCTAGATGCCAAAGACTGCGCCAAGTCATCAGAGATATTTTACCCAAAAGGCCACATCGAAAACGTATTCCAACAATATCCACACATCATCGCCAATACACAGCATATCTTGGACACTTGTCATACAGAGATGGAAGCAAGCAAATTTCACAATCGTCGTACTTTTACAGGTGATGCTGAAGACGACTTCAAGTTGCTTACAAAACTCGCTACCAGTGGTTGTATAAAACGATTTGGCAAAAAGCATAAAAAAGCCGAAGAGCGGACACTTCGAGAACTCAAAGTCATACGGCAGATGGGATTTTGTGCTTACTTTCTCATCACGTGGGACATCGTCCGATACGCACATTCTGTAGGTTATTTTCATGTAGGACGAGGATCAGGTGCCAACTCGATAGTGGCCTACAATCTCAATATCACCGATGTAGATCCTCTCGAACTGGACCTATATTTCGAACGATTTATCAATCCACATCGGTCATCACCACCAGATTTTGACATCGACTTCTCGTGGAATAATCGCGATGATGTCACCGACTACATCTTCAAACGATACGGCAAAGAACACACGGCCTTGCTTGCTACCTACAATACCTTCAAAGGCAAATCCATCATCCGTGAACTCGGTAAAGTGCTCGGTCTGCCCAAAGCGGATATAGATACCATCGTGGATGAACCTATGGCCGTGGACAAACATCATCCATTTGCCAAACACATTTTTAAGTATGGTAAGATGATCGAAAAATTTCCCAATTATCTCTCCATCCACGCCGGTGGCATTCTCATCAGCGAAAAACCACTCAATTATCACACAGCATTACAGCTTATGCCCAAGGGATTTCCCATCGTACACTTCGATATGTATGGCGCCGAAGATCTCGAATACCACAAATATGATGTGCTCTCACAGCGAGGTCTCGGTCACATCAAAGACGCCGTCGATCTCGTCAAACAAAATCAGGGCAAAGCCATCGACGTGCATAATGTAGCACTGATCAAAGAAGATCCCAAGGTCAAAGCCCAACTACGTTCCGGTCACTGTATCGGTTGTTTCTACATAGAGTCGCCTGCCATGCGTGGTCTGCTCCACAAGTTGCGATGCGATAATTATATACATCTTGTAGCCGCCAGTTCGATCATACGTCCGGGCGTCGCGCAGTCGGGCATGATGCGTGAGTACATACAGCGATTTCACAAGCCGGACAGTTACACCTATCTACATCCGGTGTTTGAAGAGCATCTTGGAGAGACGTATGGTGTCATGGTGTATCAGGAAGACGTGATGAAGATTGTCCATCACTTCTCAGGGCTTGATCTAGATGAATCGGACGTGTTGCGTCGTATCATGACCGGCAAAAAGAAGAGTTCGGACACCTTCTATCGATTGCAAGAGAAATATTTTAAAAACTGCAAAGAGCGTGGTTATCCCGAAGAGCTCAGTAAGGAAGTTTGGCGGCAGATCGAGAGTTTTAGTGGTTACTCCTTCTGCAAGGCGCACTCAGCTAGTTTTGCAGCAGAGTCCTTTCAGAGTCTCTATCTCAAGACCTACTTTCCACTTGAGTTTATGACAGCGGTTATCAATAATTTTGGCGGATTCTACTCTACAGAACAGTATGTCCACGAAGCCCGTATGTGTGGCGCCAAGATAGAAGCACCTTGTGTCAATAATTCCACTTATTACACCAATATCTATGGTACGACGATCTACATAGGCTTCGTCCATCTGGCTAATCTAGAGCAAAAACTCTCTCATGCCATTGTCGAGGAGCGGCAGCTACACGGTGATTATCGCAGTCTGAAAGACTTCACCCATCGTATCAATATCTCCAAGGAGCAGCTTGAGATTCTCATTCGTATCGGAGCTTTCCGCTTCACAGGGATGAATAAGTACGAACTCATGTGGGAAAAAAATGCCGTCCACAATCCACTCATCAAACACGCCTACGCTGGAGAGATGCTCTTCGATACCGAGCCAGAAAATTTCACACTACCTATTCTAGAAGAGACAGAGCACGAGCAAAGCTTTGACGAAATAGAGTTGTTGGGATTTCCGCTCTGCAATCCTTTTGACCTACTCCAAACGAAGTTTAGAGGAGACATCAGAGCCACACAAATGAAAGACTACATCGGCAAGACAGTGAGAATGGTCGGCTACTACGTGTGTCGCAAATGGGTCACCACATCCAAAGGCGACCTCATGAATTTCGGTACGATGACCGACGTAGATGGTTACTTCTTTGACACTGTACATTTCCCGCCGAGTTTGAAAGCCTACGCATTTCAGGGCAAAGGTTGCTACATCGTGCTAGGCAAGGTAGTCGATGATTTTGGCTTCGCAAGTCTGGAGGTGAGCAAGATGGAGAAGCTGCCTTTTGTTAAGGATGGGAGGTATTGAGGGAAAGACAGTATTTAGAATTATATATTTGTGAGAGCAATTTAAAAACATTAACTTTGTGGGCAGAAGTTATTAATTTACAGTATGTCCGAAATCCTTTTGAATAATGCCCCATTAAAAGAAGTCATATTTGAACTTCATTGGGGGCTAGACTTTATTCCAGAGCAAAATGTTTTTATTGACATAGGGTTTGAAGAAGCTCTATTTGCGTTTCAGAATAATTGTGATTATAAGTATGTACGTTCGCTTCATAAGTCAGGAGAAAGGAACATTACAAACGTAGTTTCACATAGATTTTATAGAGAGAAAAATAATTACCCAATATATCAATTGGGTCCAGGTGTTTTTACTGTAAATGATAATAACAAAAATTATTCATGGACAGATTTTAAAACAAAGATAATTGATGTAATCCAATGCTTGCGTAAAAGCTACGATAAAGAAATTTTTCCAGAAAGGATCGAACTGAGGTATATAGATGTTATCGAAACCGATGTTTTAGGACATAGCGATAAGTTTGAGTTTATTAACCAAGGATTGAATTTAACAATTAATGAAGTACCTTTTATAAACAACAAACTGTTAGATATCAATTTTTCGAACAGATATATCTTGGATGATAGTTCTTATTTGAACTTAATGGTAGCGACTGGCGTTAATAACGAGACGAGCAAAGACGCTATTATTTGGCATACTTTCGTTAATAATAACCAGATTATTTCATGGGGTAGAATGGAAGATTGGATTGAAAATGCGCACAAACACGCGTCGTATTTATTTAAAAAATTAGTAAAACCAGATTTATATGACATATTCCGCTAATATTGATTTGAATTATAGTAACTCATCAATTCAGCAAAATTCTTTTCCTTTTGATGTTAATCATGGCAAGATTAGTTTGATCAAATCATTTGGTAATCTTGATAATAATTGGAATTCATATGGAGCTAATAAACCTACTGATAAAGCAATAGTCAAAGCAGTCAATTTTGCAAAATATTTATCTGACAGAGGTTTAGAAATATTTTTTACAGCGCCAACACCTGATGGTGATATTTTAATTGAATTAAAAAATGGTGGAGCAAGTCTTGAGTTTATTTTTTCATCCATCGATGAAGAAGATAAAATAATTGGTTCTTTCGACAGCGATGAATATTGTGAAGCTAAAATAAACGATACTACAAAACAAGCTTATCTAAAATGGTTAATTTGCCCAAATGGAGGATGTCCTGATTTCTGATGAAGATTTTGTACTGAGAAGAGTCCCTACATTTCTGCCCAATTATATTAAATCAGATGGTTCTGTTTCAAGTTTAGCATTCTCCAGAAAAAGAGATGAAGATGGTCTTTCAGTTGATTTAGAGAGATTGACTACTCCGGAAACCACCATAATGGACAAATCCAGATTCAGATTGAGACGAATCAATGTAGGAATGGTGAAAAATGAAATCAATGATGGTTTAGACGTTGTGCATGATCCTGTTGATGGCAATTTGGCACATAGTCTCATCACTGGAAATATTACAGGTAGTAAACAAAAACAATTGGTAAGGCATTCAACTGATGTAGTTGTTTGAATTACAAATATTCTTTTTGGTAAGGTGGTAGGTGACTTTGTCTTCTGGATTTTTGAAGTGAGCAAGACGGAGAAGCTGCCGTTTGTTAAGTATTTGGGAAGTAATGATTAAATTAGTTTTTAGGAGTTGCGAATAAGGAATAAGACCATTCTATTAGCCTGGAGTTTTTGATTCTACCCACACTTGTTTGCGAACGGACTAGGTTTCTTGAGTTGTGATTCCAAACGACAAATACAACAATACTTATTACATTATTTTCCGGATTTGCCATTAATGAACTCATTGACATTCAACCAATGGATAAATGCATCAAACCACTTATTGCTTGTACGGTTGGGATTTCCTAAGCCAAAACCATGACCACCGTTTTGATAAAGGTGAAACTCTACGGGTATGCCTGCTTTATACCATGAATCAACCACGCCAAACTGCCCTTTAAAAAGAAAATCATCACTTGCTATGACGTTAAACATGGGCGGTGCATTTTTTGGAACATCTACAGCTCCCATACCTCCATAAATAGGACCGATGAAAGCCAATTTCATTGTTTTGGAGTTCAGCGTACAGTGCATTGTAAGACCTGCTCCGGCTGAAAATCCAATCATACCTATTCTGTTTTTATCTACACCCCATTCTGTCGCTCTTTTAACGATCATAGCGTACGCAGCTTCTGCATCCTCCAATTGATTGGATAAATCTAGCTGTAGTCGTGGCGCTACATTTATAGAGTCTGGATTATTGCTCGGTGGGGCAAATGAAAGTTTACCCATCCAGTCAGAAAAGTCTTCTAGAGATGATGGTGTCGGATGCAGCCTGTACTTTAATACAAAAGCAGTGATTCCTTGTTCTGCGAGTGCTTCAGCGACTTCCCAGCCTTCATTTCCCATAGAGAGCCATCTAAAGCCGCCTCCTGGAGCTACAATAATGGTAGTACCGTTTGCCTTACCTGGCTTTGGAAAAAATGGAGTTAAAGTTGCTGAGACTATATTTCGTGCCATTGGGTCGCCCCACTGACGAAACCAAGTCTCCGATGCACTTTGGTCATCTACTCCACCTGTATTTAGTGGAATTGCATTTGGTTCGGCAGGAGTGTCAAGGGGATAGATTGTACCGTCTTGTCCGAAGATAGATCCAGCGAAGAAGAGTAAAATTATTAATAATGTTCCTTTTGACATATTTTATTTCTAGATCTTGAAATAATAAATTAAATATATTTTGCAAGATTAACTATTTTTTTGAATTAATATCTGTCCAATCTAATTATTTCGATAAAAAGTAAAAGATTTGGCTTTCATAATTCATGAATTGTGAATTTCTTACGTCAAACTAAATGAGCCTCATAAAACTTCAGCATTGTGTTTGGTAAGTTAATTAACAATTTTACTTCAATTTTTGGCTATGTCTAATAAAACAAAGTAGGCATTTATTTTAGGAAAGAAGCATTAATCATCTTTTTCTTAATGATCAGACACACTAAAGCATTAAAATAAGTTTTGTTTAACAAAATAATAATAAAAATTAAACAAAACTTAACTTTTGGAAAACCTTTTATCGTCTTCTACGTTCGTTGCCTGTGTTGTATTTTCAACATTTAACAAAACAATTAATATTATGAGTATTTCACTTGCAACTTTTAATTTAGCAGGCAGCCTTGCTGCCAATGATTATGTTGGTTTTACTTTTTTTATTGGTTACATGGCAATGTTTGCCGCATCTGTTTTCTTTTTCTTTGAGAGATCTCAAGTAGAAGGGAAATGGAAGACTTCTTTACTTATCGCTGGATTGATCACTATGATTGCGGCGGTACACTATTATTACATGAGAGATGTGTGGCTCACGACGGGAGAATCACCGACTCAGTTTAGGTACATTGACTGGATTTTGACAGTTCCATTGATGTGTGTTGAGTTTTATTTAATCTTAAGAGCATTTGGTGCTCCTATTTCTTTGTTGTGGAAAATGATCGGTTATTCACTCATTATGCTAGTCGCGGGCTACTTAGGAGAGACTGCTTATCGTGACAATAGCGTTGTATGGGGTATCATCTCCACTGTGGGTTATGTAGGTATATTGTATGAAGTGTGGTTGGGATCTGCTAGCAAATTGGCTGGAAATTCCAATGATCCGAAACTACAGAGTGCCTTCAAAGCGCTTGCATGGTTTGTACTTGTAGGATGGGCTATTTATCCGATAGGGTATATGGCTATCGAAACAGACGGATGGTTGAGTGGTGTATTAGATGTGAAGAATATGGACTTGATATACAACATCGGTGATGCTGTAAACAAGATTGGTTTTGGGTTAGTAATTTACAGCCTTGCTGTGAGTTCTTCAAAAGCTAAAGCATAATTTTATTCAAGCCACTAAAAAACAAAAGGATCGGCAGTAATTGCAAAATTTAGTGCCGATCCTTTAATTAAAACCAATCATTATGTCTGCTAAAATAAGCTTAAGACTTACGACTTTGGTAGTTTTTACCACATTGGTTTTTACATTATTAGGTTGGTTATTGCCTGAATTTTTGAGATTTATTCAATATCCACTATTGGGGATTTTATTAGTTACTATAGGTTTGCCACATGGAGCTACTGACTATTTATTATTTAGAAGAATGCATAGATCTAAACTTACAAAGAAACAAATATTCAAATTTTTTGCCATTTATGTCACTGCTGTCCTCGGGTTTCTTTTATTGTGGCTAATCTTTCCCCTTTATTCATTCATAATTTTTATTGTTATATCTGCATATCATTTCGGACAGTCAAACTGGGAAAATATCATCATACCTAAAGGATATTCTATTCTGATCAACTTCTTTTGGGGAGTTTTTGCAATTGGTGGATCGGTATTATGGCATTGGGATGAAAGTAAGATGATCATAGGACAGGTCATTGGGTTTATACCAGATCTATCATTGACTCTTATGGCTAATATTCAGTTAAGTTTAGTAATTATGAATGTTTTGATTATATTATTTCTAAAATACTATCAAAAACTAAATACTTCAGCATTATTGGTCGAAATTACTAAGATTATCATATTGTCCTTATTGTTTTATTTTACACCTATGTTGGTTGGATTTGCTTTATATTTTGCCTTATGGCATTCATTGAGTTCATTAAAAAGTCAGTTGTTTTATTACAAAAAACTATGGCCAAGTTTTACAATAAGAGATTATTATCGTCAGGCTGCACCTTACACTATTCTTGCTGTTTTTGGATTTATTATGATGGTAATAGGTCACACATATATACTTCCAAACGTCTCTATGATTAGTACTTTTTTAGTTTTTATTGCATGTGTGACATTGCCACATATATTTGTAGTAGATGAGAGTTATCAACAATAAATATTCTTGTATATTTCAAATTATAATCTTAGGTATAGATTAACATCTCTTTATCTTTTGCTCTAAAGCTGTGGTAGAATACCCTTCTACAAAACGAAGTGATCTCACTTGACCGCCATGACTTAATACGAAATCACTTCCTACTATTTGCTCGGGTTTCCAGTCTCCACCTTTTACCAAAATAGAAGGTTTTATAGCGTTTATAAGATCAATAGGTGTTTCATCATCAAATACAATGACCATGTCAACACTTGCTAATGCTGCTAGGATATGTGACCTATTATATTGATCTTTGATAGGTCTATTGGGACCTTTCAGTTGGCTTACGGATGCGTCACTATTGACACCTACGACTAAGATATCTCCTAATTACCTCGCTTCTTCCAAGTATAAGAATAGAACACTTCGAGACGATAGATGACTTCCTTGTAAGAAATAGGATGGGAAGTCTGAAAGAGATAGGGAAAAAGGGGTAGGAAGTTGAGTTTTCGTATAATATTTCGTAATTTTGTTATGAATTATAGTTAAAGTATTATTATGCGAATTCTATGTCTTTTTATCTCTTTAATTTTGTTTACAACAATATCATTATGTCAAGTAGATATTTATTTCCCCAACTAAGATTTATTAAAAAAACACAAAATTAAGGGATATACCAAAACTACAGGATGGTTAATAAAAGGTAAATTTGAAGGAAACTCAATTAAGCGTATTTTTAATAGAAATGCTATGGTTCTTTATGAAGATTACAATTGTACCAATGAAGGATGTTTTAGTAAAGATATATACGAATACATAAATGATACCATATTAATTTCTAAAACTCAATATTCTTATCCATATAATCCGAAAAAACATTTTAGAATTTATAAGTATTCGGATTCAATGGTGCTCATGCGCTTGATTTTACCTGCCATCTCCAAGTCGATTAATGATTGTAAATAATACAACCTCTAATGGCTAAACCATGCAAATAACATCAATAAAGGGTCAGTATGCTCCAGAATCTATATGATAAATCCTTACAAAGATGGGTCAATGTGCTCCAGAATAAAATCTCTACCGCCCTAAAAAAAAGGGGGTTAGCATCGGCCAAAATGTCAGAAAAAATCAAACCTGCCTAAACATGAAATTCATTCTGTTTAATGGGGTCAACATGCTCCAGTGTATCCACTATTCTTTAAAAATAACCTTCGTCTAATGAAATTTCTACATTTATTCCTTTACTTTTTGCTTGATTATAATTTTATCCATTTCTCACGATGTCCACTGCCTAAATCCAATATATAAATTCCTGCTGGCCAATCTTTAGTTTGGACTTCAAAGAAAGTACCAAAATATTCTCCCGAATAATGTAGTTTTCCATCTGTGGAAAATACATTTATTTTGCCTTTATCTGATTCAGCATTGGTAATAGTTAGATGGTCACTGCCAGGGTTAGGAAAAAGTGAAAATACTGAGCTAATGGATTCATTCATAGATGATGACTCTGACTTACGCCAACATACCTCTAATCTCGGACGGAGTGCGGGGTTAGGGTGGTTTCCTGATGCGAATACAAGTTGTTTGTTTCCAGGACCACTTTCGGGTGATACTTTTAACATAAATCCATGATTGCCTTCGCGAGAGGTATCTACCATTGCTCGAACTAGATCTGTAACATCTATATTTAGAAAATCGCCGTCACCAAAAATCCCTGCACGTGATTTTAAAACTTGGCTCTCAGTAGTGGTCGCAGGAGCTGTTTGATATCGGACATCTCCTAGTATCCATGCAGTAGTGATGCGTTCTAGACTAAGAAACATATTGATACCAAAATGCACTGAACCAGCTGGTGCAAGGTGGTCATTAGGGTTGTAATAAAGACTAAGAGACGCATAATCCACTATAGCTCCAGGTTCTATCGTAGAAAGGTTGAATTTAAGTAAAGAGCGATGTTTTTTGTAGCCATTTGAATTATAATAGGCCACATTAATACTTGTAGAATCAGCCAGATTTCCTCCCTTTTCTTCCCTGAGTAATTGGTCAAAGCTTGCAAAAGGTCCTGGCTGTCTGACAAAACAAAAGTCATCATCCACACCATCACAGTCTTCGTCTATTCCGTTATTGGGTATTTCCATTGCCCAAGGATTTATGAGATGATTTAGATCATCGCAGTCTTCATAATGTGCAAAACCATCTCCGTCAGTATCCATTCGAGTGACATTAACTTGATAATATTGTTTGTCGTCACAAAAGAATGATGACTCGTTGGTAATGAGACCTCCTGAAACTAAATGTCTAAGAAATATAGTATCCAAAGGCCAAATCTTTGTAATCGGAGAAAAAATGTCTTCAATGCGATCAAAGTACGGATTCGATGGTGCGTCCCAAATTGAATAAGTAAAAAACGGTACTTTTTCGATTTTGCATTGGCTTTCAAGCGTTAAAGTATCCCCTTGATACATTTCTAAAACTATTGTATCCTTTGGGCAACTCAAAATAACAGGCTGAAATATAACGGGGAAAACAGCGCAGGGGTCAAAACCAGTCACCCCAAAATGTACGTGAAATTGCATTTCTATGGGTAATGGCAATACCATTTTAGGCTTCAGGTGATGTACATTATCCAAAACATCAGCAGCAGAATAAGTTTGCCCATTGTGTATAAAAGTACCTTTCCACTCTACAAACTGGTCCAGTGACAATTGCAAATTATATCCTTGTAACAAATCTATTGTTGCAGGTTCAATCGTTTGACCCGAAAAACATAAGCGTATTTTGTCAAGATTAGAAAAAAGTCGAGCGATATTCATCACTCCAAAACTTAATGGTGCACCCTGTGTCAAACTTACAGAATCTGGCTGGAATATTTGGTAAAAATTGTCTAAAGTCACAGTGTTTCCTGCTACCACTGCAGGTAATTGACAATCTAATAAGGCGTACAGTGTATCAGTAACATGACCATTATATACAGCACCTCGTAGCGTAGCATAAGTGGGATCTCCAATAAAAAGACTATTACCTGACAAAGCCATCGACTCACCAAAGCTAGAGTTATCACCACCGTCTCGATACGAGCTGACGTAATGAAAGCTGTCACCTATACGGCGGTATTTGAATACTTTCCCTTTCTGAAAATCAGCATTGGCACCGATAAACAAATAATCGTCATTAAAAGAATATGATCCACCAAAATTGGAAAAATTATCTCCTGTTGGTGATTTGAGTGCGTCAATTTGTTTAACGGAATTATCTGTTTTCCACTTATAAATATATGATTTGCTAGTATCTGCTGATGTATTGTAAGCTCCACCAAAGTCAGTTACAGCCACCAAATCTTTGTAAATGGCACAATTTGAACCGAAATGGTGGTTTCCTGAGTTATTGGGCTTTATTCGATGTTGTTCTGCCCAAGTACTGCCATCATATGAAAATAAATATGCAGCATCTTCTAAATTGGAACAAATGACTGCTTGATTATCATATATAGCCGAACTACTACCGAAAGCTTGTTGCTGCGATCCAGATTTGGTTATAGTTTGCATCAGTTTCCAATTACGGCTAGTAGAGTCAGGTTGGTAAAAGTAGGCATTTCCTCCGCCACCGACAATCAAATGAGTATCAGTCAAAGCAATTGTTTTGCAAACAAATTCACCATCATAAGGGCGAGGAAATTGTATCGTTTGGCGATACACAAATGTATCAGAATCCATTTGATAAAGTAAAACACGCCAAGTATTAGAATTTACTTCTTGTGAATATGCTAGCCAATGCTCAGATAAAGCAGTCCGAGCACCCATGTACGTTTCGCCATTGGCAGTAGATGATAAAAAGGTCTGAATGCGTCTCCACCCATCAAAATCGTGGCGATATATATGTACTTTTTCTTTAAGAATGGTTGTTGCATCGCGAGCAGGTTCGCTGATAACGGCAACTCGACCTTTCATAGCCACTGATTCGCCAAAGAGTGTCCATACATTAGGTGTAGGGCCAACGATACGTTGCATTTGTGCATTCAAAAATGAACCTTGAACAAAAAACAAAAGAAAAACAGAAATAAGAGTAGGTTTATTTAATTTTCTACTTTTATTATCAAATTGATAATAAAATAAATTTTTAAAACGAGCATTATAATATGTACTAATGACTTCATTGATATTTACCAGCCAGTTTATTATCGTTGATCTTGGTTTTGCATTTATCATTTTAAGTGATTCATTTTAAGACTTTTAGGTAATTAAGTTTTTCGAGTGTGATTCGGTTCTGGAAATTTCAAAATGACAAATATTAACATCTCTTTATCTTTTGCTCTAAAGCTGTGGTAGAATACCCTTCTACAAAACGAAGTGATCTCACTTGACCGCCATGACTTAATACGAAATCACTTCCTACTATTTGCTCGGGTTTCCAATCTCCACCTTTTACCAAAATGGAAGGTTTTATAGCTTTTATAAGATCAATAGGTGTTTCATCATCAAATACAATGACCATGTCAACACTTGCCAATGCCGCCAGGATATGTGACCTATTATATTGATCTTTGATAGGTCTATTGGGACCTTTCAGTTGACTTACGGATGCGTCACTATTGACACCAACGACTAAGATATCTCCTAATGATCTAGCTTCTTCTAGATATAAGACATGACCAATGTGTAGAAGATCAAAACATCCATTGGTAAACACAATTTTTTTACCCTGTTGATGCCATTCTTCTATCAAAGGAAGTCCGTCATATACATTCTTGCAAACTTTCGAAGCTATCGTTTTCATTCTTCTTTATTTATGATAGGTAAGATGATCAATGAAAGAATACCAAAAATGATATTGATAAATATCTGAATAGAAAAAAATACAATGTTTGCAAATGAGAAAGCATCAGATCCATTGACACCATACATAGCAAGTGCTTCACCTACCAAATAATGGTAACTACCCATACCTCCCGGAGTAGGAATTAATATACCCAAACTCCCGAAAACAAAGACTATTAATCCTTCTGTAGGTCCTAAATGTGATGTCGGAAAAAATGAATAAAAAGCCAAATAGCTCATGAAATAATACAAGACCCAAATGGCAACAGTATAAAAAATAAAAAGGGGCACACTAGATACATTTTTTACACTTTGTACTCCATCCGAGAAACCTGCAATCAAACCATATATCTTTTTTCCTATGACGGAAGATTTTAACCTTTCTCTTTTGGCAAATGCAAAATATACCATTGCCAAGAATCCCAATAAGATAGCGGCTACTAGAATAGGGTTACGCATGATACCTTCTAACTTTGCACCAAGATTGATATTCTGGTCTAGATATGCCAAAAAATCGCTACCACCCACGAGCATGGCAAGTCCAATAACGATAGCCAACATTAAGACATCAAATATTCTATCTGTAAATATGGTACCAAGTGCTTTTTCGACAGGGATATCTTCATATTTGGAAATCAATCCTGCTCTGATGACTTCGCCTGATCTCGGTACACCTAGATTTGCAAGGTAATTGATCATAATTGTACCAAATAGATTGATAAACTTAGGTTTGTAGCCAAGTGCCACAAACATCATTTTCCATCGTAATGCTCTGATTACATTGGTCATCATAAATAATATCATCGTAATAATGACCCAAAAATAATTGGCATTGCTAATGTCATCTATAATTTTGGATATCAGACTACATTCAGAGACTGGCGTTCCTTTAGTAAAACAATCTGCTTGAAAAGCAATATTTTGGCGCTGATATACTAGGTAAAGCATAACGATACCTACCCCAAAAAATATACTTACTTTGGCAAACGTGCCAAGATGCTTTTTCATTCGATCCAATTGAATAACCAAAAACTAATCAAAATTCAATATTTTGACCTAATAACTCTTTGTAATGAATAAAGATAGAATCGACTAAACTAGTCTGTTGTTTTCATCAGGGAAGACAGCCTTTGCCTTATAAGTTTTTGCTTCTTCTGGAGTCATCATTGCATAACAAATGATAATGACGATATCACCTACTTCAGCTCTTCTGGCTGCAGCTCCATTCAGACATATCATACCTGAACCACGTTCGCCTTTGATGACGTATGTTTCAAATCTTTCACCATTATTATTATTTACTATCTGAACTTTTTCTCCCTCGAAGAGATCTGCGGCATCCATAAGATCTTCGTCTATAGTGATAGATCCTACATAGTTAAGATTTGCTTGAGTGACCTTTACCCGGTGTATTTTGGACTTGTGAATGTGTAAAAACATTGCTGTAAATGATTTTTTTAATGGAAATAAAGTGCAAATATCATAAAAATAGTCGGATGTATCTACAATCTTATACTTAAATCAACTTGCCCTTTAATAACACCTTATCTATGTGATTGGTTCCAAATGAATAGACCATGTAATCAAGCGATGGGATGGCATGGGTCAAAATAAGATTTGCGACCTTTCCTTTTGCTATAGATCCATGTGTATCTCCTAGTTCAAGTGCACAAGCGCCGTTTATAGTTACGCCATTAAAAGCTTCATTAGGAAGGATTCGCATATTATTGCAAGCAAAAGCCATAAGTAAAGGTATATTGCCAGATGGACTTGAGCCTGGATTGTAATCTGTAGCAATGGAAATGCCTAGGCCTTCATCTATCATTTTTCGTGCAGGTGCGTAATGAATATTCAGAAAAAACGAACAAGAAGGTAATACAGTAGGAATTGTGTTAGCGTTTTTTAGCGCTTGTATCTCTTCATGACCTATAGCTTCAAGATGATCTACAGAAATGGCATTATTGGCAATACCTACTTGTACACCACCAGAAATTGCTAGCTCATTAGCATGGATTTTGGCTTTCAAACCATAAAATGATGCTGCTTTTAGTATTCTGTCTGTTTCTTCTATCGTATAAAAACCCTTATCACAAAACACATCACAGTAATCTGCTAGCCCTTCATGTGCTACTTGTGGCAGCATTTCATTGATGATAATGTCAATATAAGCCTTTCTGTTTTCCTTGTAAATCATGGGAATAGCATGTGCACCTAGAAAGCTTGCTTTGATCTCAATGGAACTATTTTCTTTCAGTTTTCTAATGACTCTAAGCATTTTTAGTTCGCTTTCTGTGGTAAGTCCATATCCACTTTTGATTTCAATAGCACCTGTACCCATTGCAATGACTTCATCAAGTCTAGCTTTTGCAGATAGGTACAAATCTTCTTCTGATGTTACTTGCAGTCTATTGGCAGAATTTAAAATGCCTCCACCTTTTTTGGCTATTTCTTCGTAGGATACACCTCTGAGTCTATCCACATATTCACCTTCTCTTCCTGCAGCATAAACGATATGAGTGTGACTGTCGCACCACGAAGGTAAGACTAATCTATCGCTAGCATCAATGACAACATCTGCCCTGTCAGGTATATCAGACATAGGTCCAAAATCAGCAATCACATTATTTTCTATCAAAATAAATCCATGCTCCAAAGTAGAAACTTGGTTCATTTCTTGTCCTTTTTTGAAATTGTGGTCTTGTGTTTGAATTCCTACTATGGACTTAATATTTGTAATAAGTGTGGATGACATTCATGTTTTTTTGAGAAGAGAAGAAATAAATAACAAAGTTCATTAAAATAGTTTTAATTACCAAATTTGATGCATCTCCGGAAATTTAAATTTCGCCACAAAGGCACAAAAACACAAAGCATACGTAATTTCAAATAGTTAATAATCAATTGTTTTGTACCTTAGGGACTTCGAGTCTTAGTGACATTTTTTATTTTACCTTTTCGGATTGGACTCAAATTTGAATTTTAAATAACTGCAAAAATGCTATCAAGAACTCTGGGAAAGACAATATTTAAACCAATTATTGTAAAAATATTTAAATTGCTCAACACCATTATCCCTAAGAATATTTAGCTTTGACAAAAATATTGAATATTGAACCGAATCATTTTGTTATTTATATTAGGTTTTATAGGGTTTTATGGTTGTAATACGGTAAAAAAAGGTGTTACTATTCCATTAAACTTTACGACAGCTAGTAAGGATACTTTACCATATAATATTTTCTATCCGACTT
>JBGSOH010000522.1:0-5364 GCA_041739205.1 Saprospiraceae bacterium | reverse complement strand
TTTCAAAATATAGCTTAAATACTACAGTAAACCTTATTAAAGATCGTACTTATGATATCCTTTCTTTTGCTGACTTTGCATTAGTTAGCAGCGGTACAGCTACCTTGGAGACAGCGCTTTTTAGTGTACCACAAATCGTTTGTTACAAGGGAAATGCTATTTCTTATTTGATTGCTAAACAGCTTGTTGACTTAAAATACATCTCTTTGGTCAACCTTATTGCGGATAAAGAAATTGTAAAAGAACTCATTCAAAATGATCTAACAAAGGAAAATATATTAACGCAACTTGACATTTTACAAAAAAATAAATCTGCCATAAAAAATGGGTATGATGAATTAAAAGTTTTGTTAGGAAACAAAGGTGCTTCTGATCGTGCAGCTTCTGAAATTTATCAATTACTGACTACATGATAGATCTTCTTATCGGGCTTCAAGAGAAATTTTTAACTGATATTCAATACCTTAGGTGGCAAGAATGGCTAAGCACTGTACTTCAGATTGCAAGTGTTTGGTATGCTAGAAAAAACAATATATTGGTTTACCCTACTGGAATAATGGGTGTATTATTGGCAGCTTGGGTATATTTTTTCATATCAAATCCTCCTTTGTATGCTGACGGAGTACTCAATATTTACTATTTCATTATGAGTTTATATGGTTGGTACAATTGGTCAAAAGTAGATCAAAGTAAGGCATTTGTTTACAAGATCACTTGGTGCAACAAATCTGAACTTTTATACGGTGTCATAGGATGCATCGTTGGCTGGGCAATAATCTATTTTATGCTTCTTGAATTTACTAATAGTGATACTCCGATTTTAGATGCAATGGTATCTGCCACTGCATTAACTGCAATGTGGTGGATGGCTGCGAGAAAAGTAGAAAATTGGTTGGCTTGGATTGTGTCAAACATTGTAGCTATACCACTCAATTTCTACAAAGGATTTATGCTTTTTACTGCTATGTATGTACTTTTTCTTGCCATGGCATGGGCTGGATATCGAACATGGAAGCGACAAGCAGTTGAACTAAATAAGACATAATTCACACAATATCAAGGGCAAGGGTGATCATCTCGTGAAAAGACTCTAACCTTTCTTGACTCGTCATAGCTTCTTCTGTAATCAATGAGTCAGATATTGTACACATCACTAAAGCTGATGCTTTAAGAAACATAGCTGTAAGTAGTAGCGCATATCCTTCCATTTCAAGACAGCTCACGCCCATATTCGCCCAAGGTTGCCAATCTTCCCTACCAAAATTATAAAAATTATCGGTCGTCAATAAATTTCCAATATGAAAAGGAAGTGCTTTATTTTGAGCTGAGTTTACAGCTGATGCTAACAAATGATAATCCGATAGTGCAGCAATCTGCCCATCAACTTTGAATTGATGACTAAAACTTGAATTTGTAGATGCTCCTTGCGCAATAACGATGTCTTTAAGTTTAATTTGTGGCTGTATAGAACCTGCAGAACCAACTCTAATAAGTCTTTTGACACCATAAAACTTGATTAATTCATAGGCATAAATACCCATGGAAGGCATGCCCATTCCTGTTCCCATTACAGATACTTTTTTACCTTCATAATATCCTGTATAACCAAACATGTTACGCACTTTATTGAATTGGAAACAATCTGTTAGGAAATTTTCCGCGATATATTTTGCTCTTAGTGGGTCTCCAGGAAGAAGAATAGTCTCCGCAATCTCTCCTAACTGTGCTTCAATATGTGGTGTAGGCATGGTGAAAGTATTAATAATGAACTGTAAAGATAATAAAGCTACGTAGATGTCAATCTTAAAATTTCACAAGACGCTTATCTAATACCGCATCTTCTATTTCCAGAACTTTCAAAAACTCCGTTTGTTGATGATGTGGATTGATAATAATATTAAATTCGTTCGGTACTAACACACTTGGCACTCTGATGGCAAACTTGTCTTTTTTTAAAAACAGATTTTCCGTGATTGCCCAAAGCTTCGAATTGTTGAATGAAATAAAATCTTTTGGTAGGTCTTTTAGATGGATATTCTCTATAAATGATTCATCTATCTCTAGAGAAATAAATACATAATCCATGTTTAGAGCAGCTCCACTATTAAAATGAACAATTAACTCCAGCAAAGCCAATGATCTCGCTTCACTCGTATACAATGCGGCTACTCCCGGTCTATTCCACCGTCCACCATACAATCTTGCACCTTCTCCAGATAAGTCATCTTTATATTTGCTCCTTGTGATACGATACACTCTTTTCATGCAAAAACACCATGCTCTATCCGACCTAGAATCTGATTAATAAGCTGAAATCCAAATGGTGTGTCTAAATAATCTAAAGGAGCCTTGCCTTCTAAAGATGACATAGGAGCCTTTAGCCATTGATTAAAACCAATAGTATCTCCAAATACATCTATCCCTCTTCGATGCAACATACCAAGCTGAATGACCTTTGATGAAGCGTCTGAATCTAGTATAAAATCAAGTTCATATCTTTGTAACGTGCGTAAAGAGATATGTAAAATCTTGCAAATCTCAACCTGAGTAAGACCCATTAAGTCACTCAATTGTAGCAAATATCCAATCTTTATGCCTTCTCGAGCGTGACGAATCACCTTAAGATCAGCTCCCTGATAATCAGCAGATTGTGTACTGATTAGGTATGCTGCCGCTGGCTCATTGACTAGATACGAATCTTTGGGTATGTCTTTATACTTCTTCATAAAGATGTTATTTGACACAAATATAACGACATTTTGCGTAATTGTCAAGTAGTTTGTATGTTTTTAATTACAAAATAAAAATTAATCATCATTACTTTGAAAACCTTCTTTTCTTAAAAAGTTGAATAACAATGTATTTATGGTTAAAAGTAAATTACTTATATAAACCCAATTAAATATAATATCCATACACTTGGTAATTCAAGCTTTTATTGCATCTAAAGCTACTCTTTTCCTTTCTTTATCTTCTTTACAATTACTGCCAAAGACAATCTTATCTTATGAAATTCCAAAGGTTCGGTAAGATGCTCAGCTATAGCTGCCAATGCCATTTCTTGACCTGCTTTCTGCCACGCTTTTTCTACTAAATCAACATCAGATTTCGTGATATACTTTGACAAATCAATAGGTTCGTCTTTTGTGTAAAGATATGCAAAATGCGAATAAATGGTGGTTTCAGACATATCTCGTTTCTTTGCAATTTCAACGGGCGTCAAACCTTCCTTATAATATTGTAATGTCTCTAAATAAGTCTGGCCTTTTACGTTCTTAACTATATCTTGCGATGTCAGAAAACCCTGAATAATGGCAAGAATATCTTTACCATATTGTTCCATCTTCACTTTTCCGATACCTTCTATATTTAATAGATCTGCCGTATTTGTAGGCTTTGCATGAGCAATATTCTCAAACACTTTATCACTAAAAATAACATACGCTGGCACCTGTTTCTGTCGAGCTAGGTCCGAACGCCATTCTTTTAGCTTTTTGATTAATTCGTCTTCTAATAACAGTGTTTTTTGTTTTGGTTTTTCTTTTTCTACCACCAAATCTGTGTAAGTAAGATCTACGAGCCTAACCTTTTTCCCTTCAAAAAGGACTGATTTTGTCAATGGTGTAGTTTTGAGTTTAAAATGATCCGTGTAATCGATCCTAAGATACCCTTGATTTATCAGCTGAGTAATGTAGATTTTCCAATTTATAAAAGTAATATCTTTGCCTTGACCGAAAGTTTTGATTTGGTCATACCCGCCTTCTCTTACTTCTGCCCTGTAAGATCCTCTTAGTATCTCGATTAACAAATTTAAACCAACTTTTTCGTTACATCTGATCACTGCCGATAATGCTTTTTGAGCCGTTACCGTCGCATCGATACTTTTGGGTGGTGAAATACAGTTATCACAATGCATACAAGGTTCAGATCTGAACTCTCCAAAGTAATTAAGTACCAAATTTGTTCTACATTCATTAGCAGAAGCAAACTCCCACATTCTGTCTAGTTTGGCATATTGAACTCCTTTAAAAGTCTCTGTTGCTGGGCTTTCATCTATGAACTTTTTGAGCATGACATAATCTCCCCAACTATAAAATAGAAGTGCTTTTGCAGGTGTGCCATCACGACCTGCCCTACCAATCTCCTGATAATAACCTTCCAGATTTTTGGGCATCGCATGGTGAATGACCCACCTGATATTACTTTTATCGATACCCATCCCAAAAGCAATTGTGGCACAAATGAACTGTAATTTATCATCTTGAAATTCTTGTTGTACTCTTTTGCGATCATCAGGTTCCATACCGGCGTGGTAAAAATCACAATTAAACCCATTTTGCCTTAGCTTGAGTGACATTTTTTCGGTCTCTTTTCTACTTAGACAATATATAATGCCAGATTGATTCTGAACTTTTAATAGAAACTCAACGATTTGTTTAAACTTTTGTTCTGCTGGCCTTGCTTCTGTAGTAATATTTTTTCTTTCAAAACTAGACACAAAAGTTGTAGGAGTCTTGAGGTGTAACTGATTACAAATGTCTTTTTGAGTGGCATCATCAGCTGTAGCTGTAAGCGCTATAAACGGAACATGCGAAAATTGATCCCTTATTTTATTCAACAATACGTAATCTGGTCTGAAATCATTACCCCAAACTGATACGCAATGTGCTTCATCTATTGCAAATAAATTTACATTTAATCTCTGCAAAAAAGCACTAAAACCTGATGAATTAATACGTTCTGGAGAGATATAAAGTAGTTTGATTTCACCTTTCAAAAGTTGGGATTCGACCTTTGTAAGTTCAGATGCAGACAAATTAGAATGTATAGTAGCTACTTTGACACCAGATATTTTTAAAGCTTGGACTTGATCATTCATTAAAGCGATAAGTGGAGATACGACTACTGTAAGTCCTGAAAACAGCAATGCTGGCAACTGAAAACACAAAGATTTACCTCCTCCTGTTGGCATAATTACGAGTGAATCCCGTCCTGCCAAAACATTATCAATGATTTTGCTTTGATCTGTCCTAAAGGTGGTATAACCCCAAACTTCTTTTAATAATGTTAATTTTCTTTCTTCTATTTTTTCCATTTCTCATACATTCAAAACCAAAAGTACTATGTTTTTCCAATGATTGTAATACTTACTTAAAAAAAAATAAAGCTGTAAGTTGATTTTACATAAAAATGGAAAGAACTGACGATCTTATTCGTGTATTACAGCTTGTTCGCTCACATCCTTCGTTTTTTCATTTGTATTAAAAAATCTTCTGTGGAACAATAAAATGGAAACAACACCAACAGTAATCGCAGAGTCCGCAATATTAAATACATGTCTAAAAAATTCAAAACGCTCGCCGC
>JBGSOH010000477.1:0-8728 GCA_041739205.1 Saprospiraceae bacterium | reverse complement strand
CCACTGCATTCAGACGAAGACAAAAAACTAGAACCATCAAAATTTGTAGCCGAGTCTATCTTAAGCGAAGATGAAATTAAAGAAATCAATATACCTGATGATGACGTCTTGTTATACAAAGCTGAATTGATGCGTTTTAGTCGGGGCGTACCTCAGCTTATAGAGCATGATTTAATTGATCATATTCTAGAAAATTTTAAGTTGAGTGCAACGAGTCTAAATAAGTATCTTAAGTGCAAACTGACTTTCTATTTTGAGACGATACTGAGAGTGCCACTTGGTAGGAGTGCTACGATGGGATTTGGTAATGCAATACACTATGCTTTAGAACACTTTTTTAGAGATATAGAAAATGCTGTGCCACGCTCTATGGGTAGTGTCCAGAAATTAGTAGATTTTTATAACAAAGGATTAGAATATTATAAATCACACTTCATAAGTCAGGAGTTTGAAAATCTTACCAAACATGGTCAAAATATCCTTACTGAATATTATAATGAGAATAGTCAATCATGGTTGGTCCCGAGAAAATATGAAGTAGAATATGAAATAAAATCCACTGAATACCAAGGAGTGCCAATATCTGGAAAGCTAGATAGAATTAATATTTATGACAATTATATTTCTGTGACAGACTATAAAACGGGTAGATATGATTCCAAAAAGCTCAAACCTTCTATGGGCGAAGATGATCTGGGAGGCGATTACTGGAGACAAATAATGTTCTATCGATTGTTATTGGATGGAGATAAAAAACACAACTGGGTAATGACTAAGGGTGTCATGGATTTTATAGAAAAAGACAAAGATGATAAGTATAGAAAAGGAGAATTTGAAATAGCATCTTTCGAAACAGAGATAGTAGGCGCGCAGCTTGTAAAAGCTTACCAAGATATCAAAAATCATATATTTACGCCAGGATGTGGAGAAGATACTTGCAAGTGGTGTAATTTTGTGACACGAAATATGCCTGTTCAGCTAAGTCCTGAAGATGAAGATAGTTTTGAAGAAGTCGAAATTCCAGATTTATAATACCGACTGCTTTAGCTCAAGTATCCAATCTGTTTTTTTGTGAAGCATAAACTTTGGAAGTATGGCTCTAAGACATACTTCCAAAATTGAATTAAATTTAATGAGTGATAAGACATCTGAAAGCCATGCTACCGTATGTATTACAATTTTATGTCGTGGATGTTTTCGTTCTTTTTTACGAAAATAGAAACAATGGCAGCAATTATCACCACCAAGATGCTGCTCTTAAGGATATTCAATATTTGAGCTAGTGGCGTAAACTGAGCTTCCATATCTGCTTCTGCTTTCTCTAATGCTTCGCTGATGACATCATCTGAAACACCAATACTTGACATCATTGATTCTACTGACTCTACAGCTTGCTCCTGAAGTATTCCTAATAAACTTGGATCAACTAAGTGGACCATGATCATAGTAGTTAAACCTGAAATAGCAAAACCTATAAATCCTGTTAAAAAAGTGTTTTTTAAGGCTTCACCGTAATTTAGAATACCTTCTTTACTTGCTTTTTCTTCATTGGCAGATAATACCATTAGTATGATCATTATTACAATTCCAAGCATAAATTGAATCCAGATACCTAAAGGACTTACATAGGCTGAAAATAAGAAAAGACAAATGCTGATGATACCGTAAATAACGCCATACTTAATCCAAGGTGTCTGAAAATCCATAATGTTTTGATTTTAATGTCTAATAATGGGTAAATATATATAATCTTTTAATAATTCTTCTTCTTGGTTTAAGTAATTTTGCTCAAACTTCACCATATGTGTTCCAATCGATAATGAATCTGTATTGAACATACACTTAATACCTTGTTCTGAGTAATGTGGGTGTGTATAAAAAAAACAATTATTTAATGGTATTGGAATAGAGTCAATGAATAATTTAACATGCGATAAATATGCATCCAATACACCAGAAACCTTTTTTCTTTCTGCTTCACCAAGTTTTGTAGTCCAAAATGCTTCTTTTTCATCTATTTTTAGAGTAATAGAATCCTTTTTTTGACGTAATTTTATATCATCCTTCGTCTTTAAAGATTTATTTATTTTTCTACGTTCTTCGTAGAGAGACGCAATATCAGAAGATTTTTGTTCTTTCAACTTTTCTATATTTTTATCTTTCAAGTTGCTATTTCCAAACCAACTAAATGAAATACCTGTCTTTTTCGAAGGTATCAATGTAGTATCTTTCTCAAGCAATCTAGTATAACTATTATCTATTTTTATAAATATGGATGAAGTGCTTTTAGTAATTTCAAACTGATCTAAACATATCGCACCTAAATTGTCTTTATTTACCTTCCTCTCTTCATTGGGAAATTCCAAAAGCATTTTTTCCCTCAAGTCGTCATAGTTATAATTGTTTATCATATAGCCATGTTCTTGAATAATGTTTTTACTTGGTAGAAATGGGTTTGGGTTGTTTTCTAATATAGATGAACCAAATATCACAACCATTATGTAAGGAATAGAAAGAAAAAAAAGTCGTTTCGTATATTTATGGTCAATAAAATTATACAATAGTGGCCTGTAAAGAAATGATAATGTTGCAAAACTGTAAAATCTATACATGTGAAAGTAAATTTTAGAAATTGACTTTTCACGAATTCTTTTGAAACCACCTAAAGTAATTAGATCAAAAAAAACAATAGCGCCACCTATAAAATAAATAGTACCCAAAAGTCCTAGGAATGATGCGAATGTACTATTGGTCTCATTAAATTTCTGAGCTATTATGGCAAATAAAAAAGTTTGTAAAACGAAGATCATCAATGAAAAGAAAAGCAAAAACAATAAAAAAGTATAGGCAAATAACACACTACATAATTTCTCAAGCCGCTCTATAAAATCGTCATAACTACCAACTTTTGTTTTTAGATATTGGGTAAATCTATCGGTATATCCAAATGAATCATACTCAATTTCTTCTGACACATATCTCAATCCTATGGCTCCAATCCATAGCCCTCGTAAAATAATATGGACAATAAGATTGAAAAAAAAGATTAACCATCCCTTTTTAAATACGAATATTAAGAGACCTATAATAAAGTTTACTTCTCCAGAGACTTCATTGTCTCTAAAGAATTCTAAATCTGTAATGAGTGTCCTAGATTCATAAATACCATAAATCGCAAAACCTGAAATTAAAAGCTCTAGTTGCCAAGATTCTTGTTGAAGCTTCTCAAGCCATTCTTTAAATATCGAATTTGGTGGGTTGGTGTTTTGATTTTGATTGGACATGCTAAGTTACATATAAGTGGTTTCTTTGTATTCGAATTGGCCTGGATGGTCTGTATTGTAATGTAGTCCTCTACTTTCTTTGCGCATTTCAGCTGCTTTAGTTATAAGATATGCATTAGTGATCAAATTACGCAGTTCACACAATTGTGGCGAAATAATGGTTGTGGTATATAACACTTCTGTTTCTTTGTATAATAAGTGCAACCGGTCCATGGCTCTTTTTAGACGCACATCTGTCCTTACTATACCTACATAATTGCTCATGATTTCTTTAAGTTCTTTTAGACTTTGGGTTATCAAGACCATTTCTTTGGGCTCAGTTGTACCTTCTGCATTCCACTCTGGAATGTTTTTTTCGATTTCGATTTCATCAATTTTTAATAAAATATCTTGATGAATCCTATCGGCAAAAACTAGACCTTCTAGCAGGGAGTTGGACGCTAATCTATTGGCACCGTGCAGCCCTGAATTTGTACACTCACCAGCTGCATACAATCGGGAGATAGACGTTTTGCCCTTCTCATCTATCAGTATTCCACCACACAGATAATGACATGCAGGTACTACAGGGATAAAGTCCTTAGCTGGATCTATACCTAGGCTTTTGCATTTGTCAGTTATATTCGGAAAATGATTATAAAATGCTTCCTGATCGAGATGTGTACAATCTAAATATTCGTGTTCATCACCACGAAGTTTCATTTCATTATCAATAGCTCTAGCTACAATATCCCTTGGTGCAAGGGATAATCTCTCATCATATTTATGCATAAACTCTTTACCATCTGTAGTCCTGAGTACGGCACCAAATCCACGCACTGCTTCCGAAACCAGAAAAGCTGGATTCTCGCCAGCTGGATTGTATAGCGAAGTGGGATGGAACTGGATGAATTCCATATTAGCTACACGTCCTTTTGCTCTATATACCATCGCTATACCATCACCTGATGCAATGGTCGGATTAGTCGTGCTTTTGTACACCTGTCCTGCACCACCTGTCGCAAGTACAGTCACTTTTGCAAGAAATGTTTCTATTTCTTTACTTACTTTATTAAAGACATAGGCACCATAACAAGCTATATCAGGCGTGAGTCGAGTGATGTTTCGACCTTTATGATGCTGTGTAATGATGTCAATAGCAAAATAATGCTCATGAAAAATGATATTGGGATATGTTTTTGCTTTGTCATTAAGTGTGCGTTGTATTTCCCAACCTGTGATATCTTTGTAGTGAAGGATACGATTTTCTGAGTGACCACCTTCACGGCCGAGATCATAGTCTCCAGCTTTATTTTTATCAAATCGTGCGCCCCACTCTATAATATCTTTAACTCTTTCAGGTCCTTCTTTTACAACTATATCTACAATGTTTTCATCGCAAATACCATCGCCAGCATCTAGTGTATCAGCAACATGTTTTGCATAGTTATCGATATCATTATCCCATACAGCAGCAACGCCACCTTGGGCATAACTCGTATTGGATTCTTTCTCGTTGGTTTTGGTGAGAACAGTGATTTTAAGATCAGGCCTAGCTTCTGCCATTCTGATTGCAAATGAAAAACCTGCCACTCCGGCGCCTATTACCAATATATCTGTTTTTATCACTTTACTTTAAATTTAGTGCAATAAACAGCAAATGTATAAAATTGGTTATGCAATATTAAGGAAATTAGTTAAAAGATGTGGTAATAATTTTAAGATTGATAATCCATTTTTTTAAGATAGATGTTCTAAACAAAGAAATACTGAATACATAATCAATATTCCAATTTAGTACAACTGATGACATTCAAACTTCATTCGATCAGTAACCTTTTTACATCTAATGAGATCTTTAGGATTTTAAAAATCAAATGCAATGATCAAATATAAGTTTTTGCCCTAAAAAAGATTTACTTTTGCAGTACAAATACAATGTCATTTGGTTAAGTTTATTTTTTTACAAATATCTTTATCATTAGTTAATATGAATAATAACGAATGTAAAATGACCTTTACTAATCAACATTATTCAAAAACATACAATTTATACATATGAGCGACGCGTGGAAAGTAGGGAAAGAAGATAAAAAAGGAATTCGCAAAGAACAAGAATACTGTATTCTAGTCGGAGTGATTGCAGGTGATCAACATGAAAGTCTGGTATTAGAACACCTTGACGAATTAGATTTTTTGGTCACAACAGCTGGAGCAATTACCAAAAAAGTATTTACCCAAAGGATGCCACATCCAAATGTAAAAACATTTGTAGGATCTGGTAAACTCGACGAAATAAAAGATTATATCGAGCGCAATGAGGATATCACCCTTGCAGTTTTTGATGATGACCTTACAGGAAAACAAACTGGTTTCTTAGAAGAATATCTCAAAGTAAAAATTGTAGATCGTAGTACGCTTATTCTAGATATATTTGCAGACCGTGCTCAAACAGCGCAAGCAAAAACCCAAGTAGAATTGGCTCAGATGCAGTATTTGTTGCCAAGATTGAGAGGACTTTGGACGCACTTGGAGCGTCAGCGTGGCGGTATCGGGATGAGAGGTCCCGGTGAGATGGAGATAGAGACAGATAGAAGGATCGTCAGAGATAAGATATCAATGCTCAAAAAAAGACTGGAAAAGATAGATCAGCAAGCACAGACTCAACGTAAAAATCGTGGTGAACTCATTAGGGTTTCGCTCGTAGGGTATACTAATGTGGGCAAATCTACCTTGATGAATGTATTGAGTAAGTCAGATGTATTTGCCGAAAATAAGTTGTTTGCAACCTTGGATACTACGGTGCGCAAAGTGGTTTGGGATACGATGCCTTTTTTATTATCAGATACAGTTGGGTTTATTAGGAAGTTACCGCACCATTTGGTAGAGAGTTTTAAATCAACTTTGGATGAAGTAAGAGAAAGTGATATTCTCGTGCATGTCGTCGATATCTCACATCCGCAACACGAAGACCATATTCTCACTGTGCAAAACACTTTGAATGATTTAGGGGCAGCAGATCGTACCACCCTTATGGTATTTAATAAGGTAGATTTGTATCGTGAAAAATATTTTGACGATTACTTAGATGAAAATGTGAAGGTCGAAATCATGGCAGACATCAAAGAAAAATTTAGTAATCAATATAACTTTCCAAATGTCCTAATTTCAGCTACTCAAAAGGAAAATATTGACATCCTAAGAGATACACTAAAAGAAATGATATCCCATGAATACACCGTAAGATATCCTTTTCAAGTAAAAACTTGGTAATTTTATTTTAAAATCATTTTAGACTTATGTTGGAAAAATATGCCCATTTGCTTGTCAATTATTGCCTTGAACTCAAGTCAGGTGAAAAATTATTTATACAAACCACAACGCTCGCAGAGCCATTGCTTCGTGAAGTGTATAGAGCAGCTATTAAAAAAGGTGTGCACGTAGAATATCAAATGACATTCAGAGAACAAAACAGGATCTTTATAAACGAAGCATATGACCATCAGTTGGATTATGTATCTCCGAGTTCAAAGACGATGATGGAAACGTTTGATGCTTATCTTGTTATCAGAGCACCATTTAACGTAAGAGAAGATCAGCAAAATGATGCGACAAAATCATCAAGGCGTCAAAAAGCTATGAACGAGATCAATCAAATCTACTTTGATCGAACAGCTGATAGACGTTTGAAAAGATGTCTCTGCCAATTTCCAACTATAGCTGCTGCTCAAGAAGCAGGAATGAGCCTAGAAGAATATGAAGCTTTTGTCTACAATGCTTGCAATCTCTACGCCGCAGATCCAGAAGCAGAATGGCTAAAAGTACGAGCAAGTCAGCAACACATCGTCGATTATCTCAATAAAGCAGATATTATCCAGTATAAAAATTCTAAATCAGATATTAAATTTAGGGTTAAAGATCGTATTTGGATCAATTCAGACGGAAGATCCAATATGCCGAGTGGTGAAGTATTTACTGGACCTATAGAAGATACAGTGGAAGGATATATTTATTTTAACTATCCAATTGTCTATATGGGACACGAAGTAGAAGGTGTCACTTTGCATGTAGAAAAAGGTCAAGTGGTATCGTGGGAAGCTGAAAAAGGGAAGGCTTTCCTTGACGATATATTTAAGATAGAAGGCGCAAGATATTTCGGTGAAGTAGCTATTGGTACTAATTACAATATACAGCGTACGACCAAAAATATATTGTTTGACGAAAAGATAGGCGGGTCGATTCATATGGCTATTGGCCAATCTTACAAGCAGACAGGAGGCAAAAATCAATCACCTATTCATTGGGATATGATTACTGACATGAAAGATGGAGGAGAAATAATTGCTGACGACACATTAATTTACAAGAATGGTCAGTTTCTGATTTGATTTTAAATCATTAAAAAATAAATAAACTTTGGTAGCAACCAAGATCGTAAAATTCTTTAGTCTCATCAAAGAAGCCTTAAGAGGTGATGAGCATGATTATACGCAAGGAAATATCCGAACAGCTATTTTTCTATTAGCTATTCCTATGATCCTTGAGTTGAGCTTGGAGAGTGTGTTCGCGCTTGTAGATATGTATTTTGTGGGTAAACTTGGACAAAACGCTATTGCTGTAGTAGGATATACGGAGTCAATGATTACCATTATTTACTCACTGGCAATAGGACTAAGTACTGCTGCTACTGCAATCATAGCACGAAGAGTAGGGGAAAAAGATACTGAAGATGCCTCAACATCTGCTGCACAAGCGCTGATGATTTCTGGTGTGTTTTCTGTTGTGTTAAGTGTAGTAGGAGTGATTTATTCTGATGAGTTATTGCAATTTATGGGAGCATCTGATGACGTGATTAATGAAGGTAAGTCTTTTACACGTATCATGTTTGGCAGCAGTGCAGTGATCGTCTATTTATTTCTGATCAATGGTATATTCCGTGGTGCAGGTAATGCAGCCTTAGCTATGAAAAGCCTTTGGATAGCTAGTATCATTAATATAATACTTGACCCACTTTTTATCTATGGTCTATACGGTTGGGAAGGATGGGGACTTGAAGGTGCAGCTATTGCAACATGTGTAGGTAGAGGCGCAGGAGTAGCTTATCAAGTCTTTCATATGGTCAAAGGTAGTGGTATTATAAAAATAAAGCTATCGGACTTTACGCCAGATTGGAAGATTATAAAATCTATGTTGCAGCTTGCATGGCCTGCTACTTTCCAGTTTGTAATAGCATCTGGTAGTTGGATTGTCTTGACTCGATTAGTTGCAGATACAGGTGGTACAGCTGCTTCTGCTGGATATCAGATCGCTATTAGAAATGTAGTCTTTTTTATATTACCAGCATGGGGACTCAGTAATGCAGCGGCTACACTTATAGGACAGAATCTTGGTGCCAATCAAGTAGACAGAGCCGAAAAAAGTGTAATGCTAGCGACTAAGTATAATGCCATTTTTATGTCAATGGT
>JBGSOH010000381.1:0-3809 GCA_041739205.1 Saprospiraceae bacterium | reverse complement strand
TCTATTTGTGGCACATAATCATATGTATTAATAGTGCTTCCCTCTTTACCGTTAACATGAATAAGGTTATTATCATAAATTGGATTACCAAAAACGTCGTTACCTTGATATTTTTTTATTCTTGATATTATTTTAACAGAGTCATTCTCTTCATAAACTACTATTGGGGCAAAATCATCACTAGTAACTTCTGAAACCCATTTTAGCTTCGTTTTTATGTTTGGATTGATTTCGGGAATTAGTTCACAACTATTGGCACATTGCGATTGATAAGCTTGTTCAATACATGGGCAATCACTATCAAAACCATCCACAAATCCGTCATCGTCATCATCAAGGTTATTATCACATATCTCTACATTTTTAGGATTTATACTTACATATTTGCAATAAGATTTCATACACAACCCGTTGTTTGCTTCGAGACACAACTGATACTCACCTACTGGTAAGGGTAAAGAATCGTGTAGTAAGAAAGAACTATATATGTTAGTTCCAATGCTATTATATATGGATAATTGATGAAAAGAAGCTAAAGATACATCAATATCAAAAACTAAGCTTGAATCTACAATATTATATGTAAAATCAACTTCGACAGGGCAAAATATGTCAAAAAACAAGAGGCAAGTATCTGGTTCACAGTTAACATCAATAGCATTTGTTATACCCATTAATGCATAATTACCCACAGGTAAGTTTTCTAAATGATCAACAGGATTTGTAATTGGGATATCATTGAGTGTCCAGTTTGTCATTGAACTCTGACTTACATTTGAATTGAAGTTGATGTTTTCTCCGACTTCATATGTATTTTTGTCTAAAGAACATGATATTTCAGGAGCATTAATACAAGGAGATAGACAAGCTTTAGACTTTAATAAAGATGAATGTAAAGTGTGTATAAAAAAGTCCATTCTAATAGACTGTCCTTCGGTGAAACTTGTTTTACATTCTTTAAAATTATAATCCATGAAATTTGATACAAGATCATCTTGATCGCCAAGCCCACCATTCGATGTACTTCTAAATGGATTATTTATACTAGAATCATCTTCATCAGAGTTGCAAGAGTTAGAAGGGTAAAAACAATGTTCATTTACGCGCTTGTCAGGAGGTGTGTCGCAAACTTTATCCCCATCTTCCAGGCAATTATCATTTTTACAACCCTCGTAAAATGTATGGTATAAACCTAAGAAGTGCCCCATTTCATGCGCTATCACATTATCAACTTTTGCATCTTTACCAAAGTAATCATATTGTATAGTTATACCATTAGTAAACGATTGATTTAATTGATATCCAGCAACAGCATAACCTGCATTAAAACAATCAAACCCATAACAAGATTTTTTTACAATCCTAATATTAATATAGTGAGCAGGGTTAAAGTGTGCGATTTCAGCAATCTTGTAGTTGCTAAAGTGGGTACTCATATCGGTAAGACTAGATTGATGTCTAATAATGCCGTTGATAGCATTGCCCAAAGTATCTCTTTTTGCTAAACAAAATTGAATCTTGGTATCTATTCCAATTTCTGATGAATAAGCTCCACCATTTGCAAAAGCTTCATTTAGGTGTTGAATGGCTAAATGTACTTGATCATCTGAAATATTTTCAGGTCCATTGTCATGAATAATGTGAACCACTATTGGCAGCTCAATTGTAGTATTTCTGCTTTTGGTATTATAAAGGATTGATTTTTTATATTCTGATTCCACCTTATTTAAAAAGGAAACACTTTCCTTATTGGAAGGGTCAGATTCATTTAGACATGTGCCATGATGGCTACAATATGGTGACTGCCCGTAAGCTGCTAAGAATCCGAAGACAAACAAGATAGCAAATACAAAACCTTTATTCATTCTTTTCGATTAACATCTACTCTTTAACATAGCATCGTTTGAATATTATTGCATATTGACTGTTTTACCATAACTTGTTCTTTTTGCCTTATTCAATTAATTTTATATCTTAGGTCAAAGATGCATAAATAATTTTAAAATACTGTAAAATGTATTAAAAAAAATGTATATATGTACTTGATGATACTTTAGATGCAGCATGACTTTGAAATACAATTCCAATGTCAAATCAAACTTCTGTATTCTGCGAAGCCCAACGAACAAAAGCAATCGTGTGCAGCTTCAGCGGCATCCGCAATCGTGTGCAGCTTTGACGGCATCAATCAAATCCAGCAATACATCATTAGTCTGAACTCACGCTGAAGCAGTGACAGGTTATGATTTATATGATTAAATGATTAGTATGATTTTTATCACAAACTTTTGGGATCATAAAACCACATTAAAACTGACTTCTAAATAATTCAAATCTACTTCAGAGCAGTTCCCTTTCAATTTTATATTTTTTTCACGACTTTACGATTGTAAGGAGACGATGAATGATAACCGATATTTCACGAAAGATTAGTGACAGTTGCTAAATGATCTCAAGTGCTTGAAGAAAGATTACAGGTACTAGATGTAAAATCTCAGGTACTTGAAGAAAGATCGCAGGTGCTTAAAGAAAAATCATAAGCACTTGCAAAAAGATCACAGGTACTTCACGAAAGATTGCGAACAGTTGATAAAAGATTTTAGGCAGTTGCATAAAGATTTTAGGCATTTCACGAAAGATTGCGGACGCCTGAAGAAAGATCACAAGTACTTCAAGAAAGATTACGGATAGTTGATAAGAGATTTTAGGCAGTTTTAGAAAGATTGCAGACACTTGAAGAAAGATCATAGACGCCTGAAGAAAGATCACGGGCAGTTCACGAAAGATGACAGGTTGTTTTAAAAAGATTGCCGGAGATTTGTATAAGAATGATTTGATAGATAATCAAATACATAGACGAGTGTGTCCGATATTCTAAAAAACCATAAAAATTATGGACGTGCTCAAAAAATGACTATACCAGCAATTAGGAAATCAATATCGTCCCTACGGGACTAGGCGTTTGGGTCTTGTTCATTTTTTCTACCGATATTTGGTACCTACCAGTACTTTATATACAGCATGACTTTGAGATACACATCCAATATCAAGTTAAACTTCTACATTATGCAAAGCTCAACGTACACAAGCAATCGTGTGCAGCTTCAGCGGCGTCAACAATTCAGCAAACATGTGCAGCCCTAGCAGCATCCGCAAATCAAGCAGTCTTGCAATCGTTTGCAGCATCAGCGGCATCAAACAATTCCACTTTTCTCCTTATTTACAACTTCTACCTTCCGATGATGCTAAATAGAGGCTCCCTACTTACTCCGTATCAACTCCGTACATGCTCCGTACACGTTCCGACTATACTCCCACTGCATTCCCACCACATTCCCACCGAGTTCTCACCGAGTTCCCACTAGATCCAACTAGATCCCACTAGCGTCGACTGACGCATTAAAGTATTAGTCGACGTGCATAAAAGTATCATATATAAAATGACCAAATTTTCAAATAACGCCAAGACCCAAATGAATACACGGTTTTAGGACATATTTCACATCGAATTGACGTGTAATTATATCGTCCCAACTGGGCTGGTCGCATGTATCTTGCTCTTTTTTTCTACCAATATTACTAACCTACGGTACTTTTAGCACAGTAATTCAAACCAATCGAAATCATTAACAACATTGCCAGTTTTATCGCATCTTTAACAAAACTTAGTGCATCTTAGTGCAATCTTAATGACCTTAGTGGTAAAACTTCCAAGGGGACAATTAAATTATTGGGAAAAAATATATCGTCCCAACTGGACTAGGCGTTTGGGTCTCGTTCATTTTTTCTACCGATATTTGGTACCTACT
>JBGSOH010000375.1:0-11072 GCA_041739205.1 Saprospiraceae bacterium | reverse complement strand
ATTATTCCATCGTTTAAACCCTGACAAGTTGTATTTTTTGTTTCTGAAATAACAATATTCAAACTATTTAAAGCCTTGACATTAAAGAAATCTGTTCTCTTTAAACAACCTCCAATATCCATTATTTCAGCATAATAAAATCCTTCCTTTATGTTATTAATAGTGTTTCCTGTTTGGTTTTGACCTGGCCAAGTAACAGTGTAAGGTCCCGTACCACCAGAAATATTAAGAGAGACAGAACCATCAAAGCTACCATTACAACTTGCATCGATTATATTTGAAGTATACAGGATTGGATTAACATCTGCTGAATCATCTTTATTTCCATTGCAATTTTCGTCTAGACCATTGCATTGGATTTCAGAAGCACCTGGGTTGATAGACGGATTTTCGTCATCACAGTCTCCTGACAATAAAGCATATCCTTTTAGAGGCTCGCTACTACAAATATCTATAAACTCATTCTCAATACCATAACCATCATTATCAATATCTACATAAAATCTGTTAAGTCCAACTGCGAGAGTGGATTTAAAAAATTCAATTTGATCTATAGCTATATCTCCTATTGGACCTTCACCAGAAGTACCCACAAATCTAAATATACCTGTCATAGCATCATATGGAGCTAATGATAAAGTTTCTCTTTTCCATTTGTCACCTTGATTACCCGACAAAGTGATCAATGGTGTCCAAGTATTACGATTGTCAATGCTTAATTCGAGTACTAATGATTGTATGTCAATCCCATACATATGATAATAAAATGACATATCACATCCTGAAGCGTTACTTTTTATATCGATACACCTTGAAATGAGTTCTACAGTATTTCTTTCACCGCAAAGAATAGGATTATTTTCGATATATAAATATTTTCCAATTCCTGAGATATCGGTCGAAGGCCCCGTATTTTCTGTATCGGTTTTTCCATTCCAAACGATCCAGTCTTGGCTACTTTCTTCTTTGGCATTGAACCAAATTGGTGCATTAAAATCACATGCTACGGCACAACCTTCTACACATTTACTGTAAGAATCGAATGATTCTCTAAGTGTAATAGATTCGCAAGTTGTGGTGAAAAAAAGTTTACAGCTTTCGATAGAATTGGAATTAGTGCATCTAGCTTCAATAGTTAGTTCGTAATCTGTGTTTGGCAGCAGGTCTCTTAATATTTTTAAGGAAGGATTTTGTTCTTTGCAATTAATGGTCAATTCATTGACTTTAACACCATCTCTACTTAGATTAAATATTACAGTTGTACAAGACCCGTAGCTATCCCAATCAACCATGGCACTATTATTACCGATGTTTTTTACTACAAAATTTTCTGGGATGACGCATTTTTCTCTGTTAAATCTTATTTCAAAAAACTTAAGGTTACCAGCATCTTTCAATGCTCGATCAAAAAAAACTAATTTCCATCTTCCTTGTGACTGTGTCCCATTACCTAGACCACTGATTTTGTCATCAGGAACAAATGAACCAATAAATGGTGGTCGACTTTCTTTTATTTTCTCACAAGCATTCTGATTAAATGAAGTCACGTTTACACAAGTGAGATCCTGAGTATCACCAAAGTTATTAGTAATTGTACCATTATGATTTGATAACGTAATCATGTCTCCAGATGGTGATTCTAGTCCAATTTTTAAATCAGCGGGCCAACCATGTTCTAGAATCATATCTACAGATTCTATAAAGATATCCTGACCTAAAATTCCTGATTCAGATATATCAATAAAAAAAGTTTCTGTTCCATTATCCTTTATCGGAAGATTGGTAGGGCAGGGAGTTGGATTTGTAAATACTGTGGTGAATATTGCAGGTCCAGTCCATACACTTTTGTTTATTTCACTACATACTGTACGTACATAGACTTCATAAGAAGTTGCAGGTTTTAAATTTTCAAGGATATATTGTTTAGATAAAATTAATGGGGTTGTAGCTTGAGATGTTCGAGTTTCGCCACGTTCTACAAGTTCTAGTTCCCAACCAAGTGGTGACGTATTAGTATCGGCCCACCTTACGTTTATTGATGTCGTAGTTTGAGAATTAAATGAATTGAAAAATGGTTGTTTACAAGATTGACTAGATAAAGGAGCAATATAATGATACAATCCTAGATAAAAGAAAAACAAGATTTTTGTTAAATTAATGTACATAGGCCATTGTTTAGATGTCAAAATTAAGTATTTTAAGGGACACTTATGAGAAAGCTTAAAATTTATTTAAAACTAACAAATTTGCTTTAGATACATTATGATTTTTGTGATATTTTACGTATTTTTGCACATTGTTTTTAAAAATATAATATTAAATACGTAAATGGCTAATGATCAACGAATTATCCCGATAAATATCGAGGACGAAATGAAATCATCCTACATAGATTATTCTATGTCAGTCATCATTTCAAGGGCACTCCCAGATGTTAGAGATGGGTTGAAACCGGTACATAGACGGGTACTTTATGGGATGTCAGACCTAGGACTAGCATATGGTAGAGCGCATAAAAAATCGGCAAGAATTGTAGGAGAAGTACTGGGTAAATATCACCCACATGGTGATTCATCTGTGTATGATGCTATGGTACGTATGGCACAGGACTGGTCTCTTAGGTATCCCCTTGTGGATGGCCAGGGTAACTTTGGCTCTATGGACGGAGATAGTCCTGCAGCAATGAGGTACACTGAAGCAAGACTTTCTAGAATCAGTGATGAAATCCTTGCAGATATCAATAAAGAAACTGTTGACTTTAGGTTGAATTTTGATGATTCACTTGAAGAACCAACGGTATTACCTGCACGTATTCCTACACTTTTGATCAATGGAGCTTCAGGTATTGCCGTAGGTATGGCTACCAATATGTTGCCACATAATTTGTCAGAAGTTATAGCAGGTACAAAAGCAGCTGTAGATAATCCAGAAATCACCATCGATGAGTTGATGGAATACATCAAAGCACCAGATTTCCCTACCGGTGGTACTATATATGGGTATGCAGGTGTAAAAGAAGGATTTCACACAGGAAGAGGAAAGGTTATCGTACGTGGTAAAGCAAGTATTGAAAATAGTACTGGTGGAAGAGAAACCATCATCATCACAGAGATTCCTTATCAAGTAAATAAGGCGGGCCTTGTGGCAAAGATTGCTGAGATGGTCAATGATGGTAAGATAGAAGGTATAACAGATATAAGAGATGAGTCAGATAGAAAGGGTCTTCGTATCGTTGTCGAAGTGAGAAGAGATGCCATGGCAAGTGTTGTTCTGAGTAAGTTGTACAAATTTACACCTCTACAGACTTCTTATGGTATCAATAATATCGCTTTGGTCAATGGTAGGCCTAAAGTGCTTAATCTCAAAGATTTAATTGTAGAATATATCAAATTTAGGCTTGAAGTAATCGTACGTAGGACACAATACGACTTACGAAAAGCTGAAGAAAGAGCCCACATATTAGAAGGTTTGCTTATCGCCTTAGATAATATTGATGAAGTCATCAGGATCATCAGAAACTCCAAAACAGTAGAAGAAGCAAAAGATGGTTTGATCGAAGCGTTCAAATTTAGTGAAATTCAGGCAAAAGCCATCTTGGAGATCAGACTTCAGAGATTGGTTAGTCTCGAGATTGATAAAGTAAGAGAAGAGTACAACGAAGTATTAGCTAAAATCGAATATTACAAAAGTATTCTAGCAAGTGAAACCCTTCAAAGAGAAATCATCAAACAAGAACTTGATGAAATCAATGAAAAATATGGTGACAAACGTCGTACAGACATTTCTTATGCTGATGATGAAATCAGTATTGAAGACCTTATACCTAATGAAGAAGTTGTCATTACAATCTCTCACTTAGGTTATGTAAAGAGAACAAAAACAGACGAATTTAAACAACAAAGTCGCGGTGGCAAAGGGTCTAGAGGTGCAAAAACAAGAGATGCTGATTTTGTAGAGCAAATGTTTATAGCTCATAATCATAATTATCTGTTATTATTTACTGAGCAAGGAAGATGTTTCTGGTTGAGGGCATTCGAAATACCTGAAGCAAGCAAAACATCTCAAGGCAGAGTTATTCAAAACTTACTTGCAATACCACCTGATGATAAAGTTAGGGCTTACATTAAGATTGAAAACTTAAATGATGAAGAGTTTATCAACAATAATTACATCATTTTCTGTACAAAACAAGGTATGGTTAAAAAGACAATCGTTGAAGCATTCTCTCGTCCACGTACTAATGGTATCAATGCGATTACTATCAATGAAGGTGACACATTGCTCGAAGCAAAACTGACTTCTGGTATTAATGAAATCATAATAGCAAATAAAGAAGGTCGTGCAATAAGATTTAATGAGTCTAAAGTAAGACCTATGGGTAGAGGTGCGGCAGGTGTGAAGTCTATGAAACTTGGATCTGACAAGGATGAAGTAATAGGAATGATCTCGGCAGATCCTACAAAACCTGAATTTTCTGTATTTGTTGTTTCCGAAAAAGGAAATGGGAAACGATCACCTTTAGAAGATTATAGAATCACGAATAGAGGTGGAAAAGGTGTCAAAACCATCAATATTACTGAGAAAACAGGTCAATTAATCGCTATTAAATGGGTAAGTGAATTTGATGACTTAATGATAACAACTCATGATGGTATTATCATAAGGACACCGGTTTCTTCACTCAGAGTCATGGGTAGAGCTACTCAAGGCGTTAAAGTGATAAGAATCCAAGATAAGGAATCTATTGCAGATGTCACAGTGATAAGTAGAGAAGAAAGCGTCGACGAAGAAGAATAATCTTCAAAGTGAACACTTAGGTATAGGAGGCCAGTAGATTTGATATTTACTGGCCTTTTTTGAATCAATTTTGATAAAAATCATCAAGTTTTGCTTCAAAAAATATCTTTCAATTTGAACTGACGTAATAAACAATCGTTTAAATAAGATAATTTTAACGCTTATAAGTATATTTTTAACATTTTTTAAACGATTTTTATACCCTAAATTCGTCTTAATTACGAAAAAGCATGTTAGCCAAATATATTTTTTTATTTTTGTCACATAATTAATAACTTTTAACATTAAACGATGAAACAATTTTTTTTAAGTGCCCTTTTAATCTTGGTCTCCCTGTCAATAGTGGAAGCGCAAGAATATAAAAAACAGCTAAAAAATGCAAACAAAAGTCTTGGTAAATACTATCTTGATCCAGTGGCTAATAAAGCATTGTTGACAGAAGCGACTGCTTCTATTGATCAAATATTTACATCTGCGGATGCTCAAGCAGACCCTGAAGCATGGAACAGTAAAGGACAAATTTATAATGAAATAGCTAGAACAGAAATCAACAAAAAAGTAGTAGATCCTGCTTATGTTATTACAGCGCCCGATGCTTCATTAATTGCCTTTGATGCATTCCAAAAAGCAATATCTTTGTCTACTAAAAAATCGCATACCAAGGACGCATTAGCAGGTATCAAAGAAAATGAAGGGCACCTTAATAATGTAGGAATTTTCCAATTCCAAGCTCAAGATTACAATAATGCTTTTAAAAGTTTTTCAACAACTATCAAGGCTTTCGAAACGCTAAAAGCAAATGGTGAAGCGAGTAGATTGGATGATGCTGTTGTAAATAATGACCAGACATTTTATACGGGTGTTTGTGCTTATTTTGGAGATAACAAAGAAGCATCAATTCCTTATTTTGAAAAACTTTATGCAGCAGGTAAAGCACAACCATTGGTTTACGAAGGTTTATTTAACCTGACGGCAGAGAAAGATGAAGCTAAAGCGATGACATATTTATCGGAAGGAAGAGCAGCAAATCCCGATGATAATGGTTTGCTTTTTGCTGAAATCAATTACTATTTAAAAGTTGGTAAATTAGACCTATTGACAGATAAATTGAAAGCAGCAATTGCTAAAGAACCTGATAATATCTCTGTTTATACCACACTCGGAAATGTTTATGATCAATTAAATCAAAAGGAAAGAACTGCGGGTAATATTGAAAAAGCAGATGAGTATTTTACACTAGCATTTGAAAAATACGCAGAAGCTTTAGCAAAAGACCCTAAAAATTTTGATGCAACATATAGCCAAGGAGCTTTGTATTACAATAAAGCGGCAAGTATGACAGCAAAACTTAATGAATTGAGCAATGATTATTCATCAGCTGGTACTAAAAAGTACAATGCAATAAAAGCAGAAATGGATGGATATTTTAAACAAGCTCTTCCGTTTTTCCTTAAAGCAGAAGAATTAAGTCCTAAGGACTTAAACACAATGGTAGCTCTCAAAGAAATTTACGCAAGAGAAGGACAGTTAGAAAAATCGGCAGAATACAAAGCAAAAATGGAAGCTGCTGGTGGTGGGCAATAAAATGTAACCATATTCAAATAAATACAAAAGGGATTCAAATTTATTTTTGAATCCTTTTTTTGTTTGCATCATTTTTGCTTATTATTTACCAAACATTCACTTCGTGTTGGATATCAATGTAAAACTTTTTGAAAACGGCTCCTTTTATTTCTAATGATAAATTGTAGATATCTCGTCCTTTACTGCTACCATAATTGACTAATACCAAGGCTTGATCTTTATGTACTCCGTATGTGTCGTATTTTTTTCCTTTGTAACCTAACCTTTCTATTAACCATCCTGCTGGAATTTTTACAGTTCCATCTTCTTGAGGAAAGGAAGGTACATCAGGATATGAAGTCACAAGATTGTCAAACTGCGAAGAAGAGATCACTGGGTTTTTAAAAAAACTACCTGCATTTCCTACTTTTCTCGGGTCAGGCAATTTTGATTGGCGAATCTCAATGACTGCCTCTGAAACATCTAAGATTGTAGGTATGTCAATGTTTTTACTATTTAAAACATCTTTTATTACACCATAATCAATATTCAATACATGATTGTTTTTTTTCAAGATATAACAAACATGCGTTATAAAATATTGATCTTTAAGTTCGTTTTTAAATACACTTTCACGATATCCAAATTTGCATTCATATTTAAAAAATGATTTTCTCACACCTGTCTCTAGATGAATAGCACTAAGACTATGGAAAACTGATTCTTGTTCAACGCCATAAGCGCCAATATTTTGCATAGGAGCAGCCCCGACACTACCAGGAATGAGCGATAAGTTTTCTATCCCACCTAGCCCATGAGAAATTGCCCAAAGTACAAAGTTGTGCCATTTTTCTCCTGCGCCAACATTGACCATGACTCGATCATCATCTTCATCTACAATCTCAATTCCTTTGATTTCATTTCGAAGGACATAGGCATCGATATCTTCTGTAAGTAGAATATTGGATCCTCCACCCATTATTTTCAAAGGGCTTAACTCCTGTACCAATACTTCATACAAGTCGTTTTCTGAATGAATGTGTACAAATCCTTTAGCGTGTACATCTATACCAAAGGTGTTGTAATTTTTTAGGTTTTGGTTTTGTTTGATTTGCATTTATAAAAGATTGGTCTAAATTCTAAAGTTCACTTTCTGGACTTGTAATTTTTTTTAACATTGGTCTGTTAAAATCGTATTGAAGCCCGATATTTAGTGTATTTGCTTCTAAATCAGGATTAAAACCATATCTCACGATACCATGTGCGGTAAAACCACTTAAGCCAAATCCATATCCTGCTTGTACTACATAGGTAATGAAAAAGTCACGCTTAATACCTTTAGTTCTAAACTCATCCTTTAAACCATATAATTCAGTCTTACTATATTGTATTCCACCTCCAATGCTGAAACCCATTTTGCCTTCTCTGTCAAATGTACTAAGTCCTTTAAAATTCAACTTGCCCATTATAGGAAATGCCACCGTTCCTAGTCCTTTAGACTCACTAGTATTAACTCCTAAAAATCCAAAAACTGCTTGTGCTTCTGCCGAAAAAGACATTTTTGGACCACCAATCCATATTTTGGGACCTACACCAAGATTTAATAAGGCACTTCCAGAAGATCTTGAAGTATTATCTCCTGGCACCTTTGGGTTGACATAACGATGGTAAAGATCATTACTCGCTGTAAAACCATACCCAAACTGTCCGAAACTTTTTAATTGACAAAGAGTCAATATTAGAATTATTATTATTTTAAGTTGCATCTGTTTATGTTGAATTATAAGATGTTTAAAATACAAAATTGTTAAAAGAAACAATCAATACACAAAGTATAACCACTTAATCTATTATTTTGTTACGAATTGAATTCAAATTGAAGACGTGCCAATGCACTATAAGTCCCCGATTCATTTTCAATAAGCTCCGAATGAGTGCCTTTCTCGATGATTTTACCTTTGTCAATGACATAAATACAGTCCACTTCTCTAATAGTTGCAAGCCTATGCGCAATGATAATGGATGTCCTATTTTCCATAAGTAAGTCTAGCGCGTCTTGTACAAGCTTTTCTGACTCTGCATCAAGAGAGGAAGTCGCTTCGTCCAGAATAAGTATTTTCGGATCTTTCAAAATAGCCCTTGCTATAGCTATTCGCTGTCTTTGACCACCTGAAAGTTTAATGCCGCGTTCTCCAACTATTGTATCTAATCCATCAGGAAAAGAATCTATAAATTCCAAACTGTTGGACTGTGTCGCTGCCATTTTTATTTCTTCTTCAGTCGCATTTGGTTTACCATAAGAAATATTTTCTCGAATTGTGCCACCAAATAAAATGACTTCTTGTGGTACAATTCCGATATTTTGTCTAAATGCTGTTAGGTCGAGCTCATTTATATTTTTATTGTCCAAAAGGATTTGGCCTAACGAAGGATTATAAAACTTCATCAATAATTGTACTATCGTAGATTTTCCACTTCCACTTTGGCCTACGAGTGCAATTTTTTGACCAGCTTTGATATTTATGTTGATACCTTTTAAGACCTGCATATCTGGTCTGCTAGGGTAGGAGAAAGCTATATTTTCAAAAATGACATCACCTTTTATATTCAAATTTGTTTTTATATCTGATGTCTGCATAGGTATCTCAGATGGAGTATCTAATATTTCCAAAATTCTTTCGGTAGCTCCAACAGCGCTCACAATTTGGGTGTAAAGTGTACCAAAACTTGCTATTGCGCCACCCAAAATTCCTGTATAAATTATAAATGAAAATAAATCCCCAGCTTCCATTTTATTTTGTTCGACCAGTAAAGCTCCTTGCCATAAAATAAAAAATATTCCTCCAAAAAGTATGGTGATGATAAAAACGAAAAATATACCGCGTGTTTTGGCAAATTTCAAAGAAATACTCACAATTTGATCAACAGCCTTACCATATCTAATAGATTCGTACCATTCATTAGCAAAAGATTTGACAATGGTGAACGACTGGAATGTTTCTTCTACAATTGTGTTTGTTTTTGCTAATTCGTCTTGTCTTTCTTTTGATAGCCTTCTGATGTATTTACCGAAAACCATTGCTACAATCACAATGGCTGGGAATGTCAATAGCATAATTAAAGAAAGTTTCGGTGTCCATATCACAATGATGATAATACCAGAGATCATAATCACCACTTGTCGGATAAATTCTGCCAAAGTAATAGAAAATACCGATTGGAGTTGTTCCACATCAGCTGTTATTCTACTAGTTAGTTCTCCGACTCTGCGTTCTTCAAAAAAAGCAACGGGCTGTGTAATGATCTTATTATATAGGTCTTTCCTTAAATCTGACATACCTTTTTCTGAAACAATGGCAAAATAAATAGTTCTGAAATAACTCAATATACCTTGAATGATAAGAATTATTAGAAATAGCCAACCATAATCTTTTACTTCAATGTTGAAATTGAATTTTGGCTTACCAATAGCAGTGTTAGCCATTTCTCCTGGTAAACCCATCAATGCCATAAAAATTAAACTACCGAACACCAAAAAAACCATTGCTGCTACAAAATATTCCATATATGGCTTGATATAACGGAATATTTGAAGCGAGTTTTTTATGGATTGTTTGCTAAGTTTGGGCTTTGCATTTTTCTCTTCCTTTAATTCTGACATTCACTAATTAATTAAGTGGCAAAAATAGTGATTTTATAAGTCATATCTAGACTTTTGAATATTAAAATTTTATATGTGATAAAATAATTTAAGTATTAACGATAATATTAGATATCTGAAAATATGGTTTTTGTAACCCAGTCTCAATATTGTTATGTTCGATAAATTTTGAAAAATTCTTTTCGAACAAATATACTTCTTATTCAAAATAATCTTACCTTTGCGGCGCTATTTACAGATTCTTGTGATTTGTATCATTGGTAAACATAAAAATACATTTAAATGTCAACTTATTTAACAGAAGAAAAGAAGAATGAAATCTTCGCAGAGTATGGTGGTGGAGCTGCTAATACTGGTTCAATAGAAGGTCAGATTGCCCTTTTTACGTTTAGAATTAAGTCTCTTTCTGAGCACTTAAAAGAAAACAAAAAAGATATGTCTTGTAAAAGAAGCATGTTGACTTTGGTAGGTAAAAGAAAAAGATTGCTTAAATATCTTGCTAGTAAAGATATTCAGAAGTACAGAGACTTGATTGATAAATTAGGTATCAGAAAATAATAATTCAAAAGAGCGGTGGAAATTTTCATCGCTCTTTTTTTTTGACTTATTGTTTACTACAAATTAAAATTATTAACTATATTTGCACATCATTTAATATTGGTCATAACTAGGACATCGCCTCCCGTCTGTGTTGTTGCCAAAAAATGTTGTTTTGTTTTTGATTAATGGGTGATATTATTATCCTTCCATCATCTGCTTTACATCATTTTTCGAAACGTTTTAGATTCATTTATAAAATATTCAATTCATTTTTATGGGAAATATCATTCCTACTTCAACTTCATTCAGACTTCCTGATGGTAAGGAAGTGACTATTGAGACAGGCAAACTTGCCACTCAAGCGCACGGCTCTGTCGTAGTCCGTGTAGAAGATACTATGATCTTGGCTACTGTGGTAGCAAGTCCTGAAGCAAAACCGGATCAATCTTTTTTTCCGCTATCTGTGGACTATCAAGAAAGATTTGCAGCAGCAGGCAAGATCCCTGGAAAC
>JBGSOH010000373.1:0-20006 GCA_041739205.1 Saprospiraceae bacterium | reverse complement strand
ATGTCTCCATATGATTTGATGTTACAGGTTTTGGCAAAAAAGAATGACCCATTTTCTGGAGGACGTTCTTATTATTGCCATCCAAGTCTCAAAGATGATGACAAACCTAAGATTCCTCACCAATCTTCTGCTACCGGTATGCAAGTCATTCCAGCAACAGGCGTTGCTATGGGTATTCAATACAAAGAAAAATTATCCTTAAACACTGAGGACGGAGCAATTGTTGTTTGTTCACTTGGTGATGCATCTGTTACAGAAGGAGAAATTTCTGAAGCATTACAAATGGCTGCTCTAAAACAATTTCCTATTCTTTATTTGGTTCAAGATAATGGATGGGATATTTCGGCTACAGCTGCTGAGACTAGAGCAATGAATGCTTTTGAATACGCCAAAGGTTTTCCTGGTATCGAAGCTGTGAGCATTGACGGAAGTGATTTTGCAGCTTGCTACCAAACTTTGGAAAATATCATACATACCATGAGAACGGAGAGAAGACCGTTTTTGGTTCACGCCAAAGTGCCGCTACTCAACCACCATACTTCGGGTGTACGAAAAGAATGGTACAGAGACGACATAGAGGAACATAAAAAAAATGATCCCTATGACAAATTGCTTTTTTTGATTAAAGAAAGTGGTATTTCAGAAGGAATTATCAATGATATCATCCAAGAAGCTCAAAATAATGTCAGAAATGATCTAGCCAATGCGCTTAAAGCAGATGATCCACAACCGTCAGATCTATTCACACATGACTTTGCACCTACTCCTATAACTGCAGAGTCGGGAGACAGGTCTCCAAGCCATACTGAAGAAACGGTTATGGTGGATTGTGCATTGATTGCAATCCAAGAACTGATGGAAGATCACAAAGAATGTCTTCTTTATGGGCAGGACGTGGGTGGTAGATTAGGTGGTGTATTCAGAGAAGCAGCTACACTCGCACAGAAATTTGGTAATGATCGTGTATTTAATACAGCTATTCAAGAAGCATTTATCGTAGGAAGCACAGTAGGTATGTCAGCAGTAGGACTAAAACCAATCGTAGAAGTTCAGTTTGCAGACTATATCTGGCCGGGGTTAAATCAGCTTTTTACAGAGGTGAGTAGAAGTTGTTATTTGTCTAACGGTAAATGGCCAGTGAGTATGGTCCTGCGTGTACCCATCGGCGCCTATGGTAGTGGTGGGCCTTTTCATAGTTCGAGCGTAGAGTCTGTTTTGAATAATATTCGTGGTATAAAAATAGTCTATCCTAGTAATGGAGCAGACCTGAAAGGACTTATCAAGGCAGCTTATTATGACCCTAATCCCGTTGTCATACTAGAACATAAAGGATTGTATTGGAGTAAGGTCAAAGGTACAGAAACGGCAAGAAGACGAGTACCAGCCAAAGATTATATTTTACCTTTGGGAATAGGAGATATGGTTCAGGAAGCTACTTGCGCTAATAATGAAAATAAAGTTTTAGTGGTTACCTATGGAATGGGTGTCCATTGGGCATTAAATGTAGATGGTGATTTAAAAGAAAGGGTAGGGATACTAGATCTGAGAACGTTATATCCACTAGATGAAGCACTGATTTTTAGTAAATCAAAGGATTATAATAGGATCATTGTACTTACGGAAGAGCCAGTAAATAATTCATTTGCGCAAAGCATAGCAGCAAGAATTCAACAAAATTGTTTTGAATCATTGGATGCACCTGTGATTACTGTTGGGTCTGAAAATATGCCAGCTATCCCATTAAATGAAGTGTTAGAGAAAACAATGCTTCCAAATGCAGCAAAATTAAGTATAAGCATTAGAAATATTTTGTCATATTGATGCAACCCTAGTTATTTTATAATGTCTTTAGGATATTATTTTACCAATTAAATTTTTAAATATGAAATTCCTTTTATCTTTTTTGTTTGTAGGATTCTTGACCTTGGCTTGTATTGGGCAAAGTAAATCTCTTTCTCCATTTACATCTATTGCTACTAGTGGTTCTGTCAGTGTGGAATTGATAAAAGGTTCATCTCCAAAAGCTGAATATACGATCCAAAAAGGTAATGAAGAAGATTTGTTTATCGAAGTGAATAATGGTGAATTGTCTGTAAAGATAAAGACAAAAAATAAAAAATGGAATAACTCAGGAACAAAAGCATCTGTAAAAGTTTACTATCAAACGCTAAATAAAATAGAGTGTTCGGCAGGATCTTCATTAGCTGCATATACTGAAATAGATGGTTCATCTATGGAAATCGAAGCATCTAGTGGAGCAAGTTGTCAAGTAAAAATTAATAGTAAAGATCTAAAAGTTGATGCATCATCAGGATCTAGGATAACTATTAGTGGTGTATCAAAATTAGCAAGTTATGATGCTTCTTCAGGTGCAAGAATCGATGCTGCTGCCAACGAATCTGAAACAGTTGATGCAGATGTTTCTTCAGGAGCTAGTGTTATGGCATACGCAACTAAAAAGATAACTGCAGATGCAAGTTCAGGAGGAAGTGTCAAATACAAAGGAAATCCAGAGAGTAAAAATATCAACTCTGGCATGTCAGGCTCGGTTAATACATTTTAAACCTGGTTAACAAAATTATTCAATAAGAAGTGTTTTAAGATACTATTGTGGCACCATTTTATGTATGAAAATGGTGCCACAATCATCATTGTGTAGATTTCCTGTCATAAATTTAATTTTTTTGTAAAAAATATCTCAAAAAGCTATACTTTTGAATTCGGTCTTTGTTATAGCATGTGTAGACCTTATTCTAAAACATTCGTTTATGATTAATAAAGTACTTTTAATTGCCATTTTGGTTTTCCCTTTTGTTGGGTTTGGACAAAAATCCTTCCAACCAAAATTGGTAGAGACTGAATGGAAAGGTGTTGTGTATAGACAAGAATATACCGGTAATCTTACCGTACATACCAATGGATATTCGCTTGCCTACAACAAAGGGAAGTTAAAGAATTATTACAAAACTAGTTATTATCATTTTGAGTTGGGTTTTATGCGAGACCCACGAGAGCAAAAGCAAAATAGAAATATTCCTGTTTCATTCAATAAGGTATCCCAGTCATTTCGTTTTGGTAAACAAAATAATCTATATGTCATCAGGGCAGGTAAAGGTGTAAAAAAACTTATCACTGACAAGGCTAGAAGGAAGGGTGTAGCAATGGGTTATAATTATGAAGCAGGACCGTCACTTGCCATATTAAGACCTTATTACCTTGAGCTTATTTATAATTTTGAGCAAGATGGTCGGTTTTTTACAGAGTTGCGCCCTGAAAAATATTCTGAAGAGAATGCAGCTAAGTTTTTGGATTATAATTCAGTATTCGGTGGTGCACCTGGTAATAGAGGATGGTCAGAGATTAGTATAGTGCCTGGGATTCAAGGAAAATTTGGTTTGTTTTTTTCACTAGGGGCTTTCGAAGAGTATGCTAGATCTCTAGAAGTAGGAATCATGGGAGACCTATTTATACGTAAGATTCCTATTATGGTAGAAACACAAGCCATCAGTAGCAAACCTTATTTTATAAACTTTTACGCAACGTTAGAGTTTGGTAAGAGGACAAATTAATTCACAACAAATTTAATATACAGTGGTCGAACTTCCTGTAGTTGCAGCAATGCCAACTGAAGAGAAAAGAAAAAAACCAGATTGGTTAAGAGTGAAACTTCCTATTGGGGAAGATTATCGTAGGGTGAGAAATTTGGTAGATGAATATAAATTGCATACAATTTGCCAAAGTGGAAATTGTCCTAATATGGGTGAATGTTGGGGCGCAGGTACTGCAACTTTTATGATTTTGGGAAATGTGTGTACTAGAAGTTGCTCGTTTTGTGCAGTAAAAACAGGCAGACCAAACGAATATGATGAAGATGAGCCACGCAGAGTAGCAGAAGCTATCTTCCTTATGCAGGTAAAACATGCCGTGCTTACTTCAGTCAATAGAGATGAACTCAAAGATCGTGGTGCCGAAATATGGTATCAAACTGTAGTCAAAATAAAAGAATCATCTCCACAGACGACTATCGAGACATTGATACCTGATGTGAAGGCAAACTGGGATGCATTAGAGAGAATGATCAGTGCTGGACAAGAAGTGGTCTCTCACAATATGGAAACAGTAGAGAGCCTTTATCGTAAAGTAAGGCCACAAGCCAAATATGAACGTTCACTTGAGCAAATAAAGAGAACCAAAGCTTATGGCAAACGTACCAAATCTGGTATCATGGTAGGTCTTGGCGAAACCAAAGATGAAGTAATAAAAATAATGGATGATTTAGCCGTCCATGGTTGTGATGTACTCACCATAGGGCAATACCTCCAACCAACCAAAATGCACATCGAAGTAGCTGAATTTGTACATCCTGATACATTTGCTTTTTATCATGAAGAAGGCATGAAACGTGGTTTTAGTTTCGTAGAAAGTGGTCCTTTGGTAAGAAGTAGCTACCATGCCGAACGTCATCTTTAGGGTGAAGAATTTTTTTTTAAAAATAATGGTCAATTTTATTGCGCAATTTACATAAGTGTTTTACATTTGCACCGCATTTGATAAAAACGTAAGAGCAAACTCAAACTCAATCTCAAATGTCTCCTTAGCTCAGTCGGTTAGAGCGCCGGACTGTTAATCCGTAGGTCCTAGGTTCAAGTCCTAGAGGGGACGCAAAGCCTGATCAGAAATGGTCAGGCTTTTTTATTGATATCAGTTTTTTGAAAAACTATACAAAAGAACAAACCTTTCTTCGTTTATATTACGTCTTTAATAGTGAATTAATAAAAGTCGTTATGAAAACATTTATCAAATCATTGGTATTATTTTTACTCTTAGGTCTATTATGTGCTTCTTGCAATAAAACTGAAGTTCCTCAAGCGTCAGAATATATAGAGTTTGGGCAGTATTATGGTTTTTGCTTTGGCGAAAGATGTATAGAAATATTCAAACTTGATGATTCCAATCTATATGAAGATACGACAGATATCTATCCTTCTGGAACAATTAATGATGATAGAAAATTCATTTTATTGTCTTCTCAGAAGTTTTCTCAAGCCAAAGATTTAAAAAAGAATTTTCCTTTACAGTTGCTTAGCGAAACTAAAGTGACTTTTGGTATTCCAGATGCTTATGATCAAGGAGGTAGGTTTCTCAGATACAAATCTGCAGATGAAGATAGAGTTTGGTTATTTGATAATAACCTGGACCAAGTGCCTGAATATCTGCACGATTATCTGAATGAAGTGGTAAGAGTGAAGGAATTATTGGTGGAATAATCAGGAGGATCTTTATTTTATCAAATCTGCTGTCATTTTTTTAATTCGGTCTTCCAGCTTTTCTGAAGTCAGTTTTTCTCTTAATCTATCCACTAAGATAGGAAATGAAAATGGGGTAGCTTTATTTGGTTTGCTGATCATAATGTGGCTAGCCATGATTTTTTTAAGACATTGACGCATTCTTATTTCTTCAAGTTGGAAGGTCATCACTTCTTCATAAGTTTGTAAGTAGAGTAAATTGTCAGGTTCATATTCTCTAAATACATCAAAAATGAGTTGCGAAGATGCTTGTAAGTGTCTTTCTTTTTTTTGTTTTCCCGGATAACCTGTAAAAATCAATCCTGAAATTTTGGCAAAATCTCTAAACTTTCTTCTTGCCATCTCAACATTGTTAATACTTGATTGAATATCAGACGTGAGATGATCTGTGCTAAAAAGTTCTTTTGTCACTACATTATCCACGTCAATCTCTTGATCTGAGAGTAATTCAAATCCAAAGTCGTTCATTGCTATGGAAAAGGATATAGGAAACATCATGGATATCCTTTTTGCTATTAAAGCACTCATGCCTTCATGAACACTCCTACCTTCGAATGGATACATCAGTAAGTGAAAACCTTCTTTACTTTGGAAATATTCTACTAGGAATTCATCTCGCTTTGGTATCAAAGATCTACTTTGTTGTTTGTCAAAGATGGGTTTTAGGACGGAGATTTCTTTATCTTCAATGATGCCTTCTGTATATCTGTACACCTTCTCTTGGAGTACTCTTGACAATTGTGAGCTCCAAGGCATTCTACCTCCCATGTAAGAAGGTATTTTGCCTGAAGTCGCTTTACTTAGTTTTACTTGAGCCACCATTTCCTTTATACGAATGAATTCTAAAGCTCTGCCGGCAAACCAAAAAACATCACCAGGACTTAGTTGTGAAACAAAATATTCTTCTATAGCTCCAATTCTCGTGCCTTTCAGCAATTTAATTTGGATCATTTGATCGGATGCAATGGTACCTATGGACAACTTGTGTTTTAGAATTTTCTTTTTATCTGCTACAATATACCTTCCGTCATCTGTTTTCTCTATTTTTTTGTATTCATCATAAGCTTGGAGTGAATCACTGCCCATTAATAGGAAATTTAATACTTTTTGCCATTCTTCATTAGAAATGGAAGCATAACAAAAAGTATTTTTGATCTCATTCTGAATCATGTCTGGATAAAAACCTTCGGATACAGCAAGCGTCATGAGATATTGAACAAGTACATCAAAACTTCTTATGTAAGGTATTCTTTCTTCTAGCTCATTTTGATCGATGGCCATTCTAAGACCTGCTGCTTCAATAAGTTCAAGTGCGTGTGTGGGTACAAAATGGATTTGGCTTTTGGCTCCCGGCTGATGTCCGCTTCTTCCTGCTCTTTGTACGAATCTAGACACACCTTTAGGACTTCCTATCTGAATGATGGTGTCCACAGGCCTGAAGTCCACACCAAGGTCTAGGCTAGAAGTACACACTACTGCCATAATCCTGCCTTCATACAAAGCTTCTTCTACCCAATCTCTTATTTCTTTACTGATAGAACCATGATGCATGGCTATCTGACCTGATAAGTCGGGATCTAATTCTAAAAGTTTTTGATACCAAATCTCGCATTGTGCCCTAGTATTTGTAAAAATCAAGCTAGTCTTGCTGCTTTTAATGATATCTATGACCTTATCTGCGAGTTTGAGACCAAGGTGTCCGGCCCAAGGGAATTCTTCTATCACATCAGGATAAACAGAATGTAATTGTATATCCTTTTTTACGTGTGAACGCACAAGCACTCTATCAGAAGGCTGTACTGGAAACAAAAGTACTTCTATCGCTTCATCCATATTTCCTATGGTGGCTGATATGCCCCAGATTTTTAGGCTAGGGATCAACCCTTTTAGTCTTGATATGGCTAGTTCTGTCTGTACACCACGTTTGGAACCTATGAGTTCATGCCATTCATCGACCACTATTGTTTTTAAAGTACCCAAAAAGTTGGGATAACCTTTTGTGGCCATCAATACATGGATACTTTCAGGCGTAGTAATGATAACTTCAGGCGGCCGTTTGAGTTGTGCCTGTCGCTCTTTTGTCGTAGAGTCACCCGTTCTGATTTCGATTTGCCATTTCACGCCAAGTGCTTCCGCTGCTCTTTGACAAGACATTTGAATTTCTTTGGCAAGGGCACGAATCGGGGATACCCAAATTAATTGCAAACCATGGTGAGATTTTGATGTATGATTGGGATTTTTGATGATAAAATCTAAAAGAATGCCTATAAAAAGCGAATATGTTTTGCCGCTTCCTGTCGGAGCATTGACAAGTCCACTTTTTCCATCTACCACATGTATCCAGGCTTCTTTCTGAAAGTCCATTGGAGTCCATCCTTGCGAATGAAACCACGCTTCTACTTGCTGCCATGCTGACTGGTTTGTGTCCATGATCGATTTATCATGTAAAATACAAAGGTAGTAGGAGAATGTTTAGTTTATGTGTGGGTTATTTATTTAGACAAAAAGTAAGACACCCATAAAATTCACCTGAGTCATCTCATCGGGATATCCTAGACATTATCTGATCATTCTACTCCAAGCTAATCTTATTAGCACCAAGAATACAATAAAAATAAGTACAAATTGGTAAAATGGTAAGAATGTAAAAACGAAAATATGTGTTTTTTCTAGGATCCACATCATAGATATCAATACGGTGATGATAAATACAAGGCTGCTTATTTTGTCAAAACCTGGCACATCATTCAAACTAACGTTGCGCCTTATCATCCATATTGTTATTAACATGCAAAGGACTGGTAGAATCTGTTTAAATAGATTTGTCTCCATAATCGGTTGTCTCTCAAATAGGAACATGTAGATATTGAGCGTTATGGCAAAAATCCCAGGGATACAAGCTAGATATACAAGGACGGTATAAAGATATTTCCAAGGGGAAAGATGTCCTTCACCTTTACCAAATATGGTAGCTAGAAAAGCAGTAAAAGGTAGGGCAAAAAAATAGAAAAGCACAATTGAAGGCTCTAACGAAACGGCTTCAAAAAATTGTCCTAAGGTCATGATAAATATCTTTAAGGCCTAAAATTACTTTTTTTAGAGATACTACCAAAATCCTACTAACGAATCTTGTCAGAATATGGTTATGAATTCTAAACTATTAGTTGTAAAACAGAAATGTTCGATTAAGTTCTTACTTTATTTCTCCGTCTACAACAATTCTATTTGCTCGATTGGCAATTTCCCAAATGACATGAAAGATATGTTTGCCACGGCTTGCCATGACATCAAAATCTATTTTTTCCACATCATCAGTCGTTCTGTGGTAATCAGCATGGGTGCCATTAAAAAAGAAAATTGCAGGAATACCATTTTTTGCAAAATTGTAATGATCTGACCTGTAATAATAGTTGTTAGGGTCCTTTTCTGAATTGTAGGTGTAGTCAAGTGTAAGTTGAGAATACCTTTGATTGACTTCTTCATTGATACGGTGAAGATCACTACTGAGTCTGTCTGAACCAATGACGTAAACATAATTTGGATTGTTTTTGTAGCTATCATCTATTCTTCCTACCATATCAATATTGACATTGGCTACTGTTTTATCAAGTGGAAATATTGGATTTTGAGAATAATAAAGTGAGCCTAAAAGTCCTTTTTCTTCACCACAGAACCAAACAAATGCAACGCTTCTGTCGGGTGTATTTCCTTCTATTGTCGATTGCATCACTGCTTGAGCTAACTCCATAACGGTAGATGTGCCTGAGCCATTATCATCTGCTCCATTAAAAACTTCGTCACCTCTTTTGCCTAAGTGGTCATAATGCGCTGAAACTATAATTATTTCATCTTTTTTTGTTTTCCCTTCTACAAATCCAACAATATTATTTCCTTCGAGCACCGTTGTCTCTTTGACCAATTTTATAGAAAGGTTAGCATTGAGTTTAACAGCACTAGCTTTACCTTTTGCCATTTTTTTACGAGCTTTTATGACATCTTTTTCATTTGCCCCAATGATTGTCTTAGCTATTGTAGATGAGATATAAATATGGTTAACATCATCTATGGTCGTCAAAGTTTTGTTGCCTAATTCAAGATAATTGCCTAATAATTTTCTTCTATTTTCTTCTAAGAGTTTTTTGATGTCATTCTCTATGATAAGAACTAGTTTTACCCCTTTTTCTTTGGCAGTTTTTAGTTTTTGTATCAGATCCGCATCACTCCAAGAAGATGGAATTTTTGCGCCAGAAATGAATGAAATGCTGTCTTTATTAAATGGCTCACCACGGTTGATCATGATGACTTTACCTTTTACATCTACATTTTTGTAATCACTATATTTAGCATCATCGATACCATATCCCAAAAACAAAACTTCTGTTTCTGACAAAGATGGCAAAGAATTGTTTCTATCAGGAAAAGCCAAATAGTCCCATAGATGTCTATATTTTTCATTATTAGTCATTACCTCCAAAGTAGCCCATTTAGAATATGTAAATGCAACTGGCTGTAAATATGATGCAGTACCAGGCATGGTTTTCATACCTAAGTTTCTTAAGAATTTTGATATATAATCTGCTGCAAGTTCGATACCAGGTTGACCAGTCTCTCTACCTTCAAGAGAATCAGATGCAAGTATGGTTAGGTGATTTCGCAATTCTGATGCTTTAATACTATTGGCGTATCTAACCGCAGGAATAGTTGGATCATTTACGATTGCTTTGGTGGTATCTGGTTTGTTTATACTGCTAATGTACTGAGCATTCGCCATAACAGAGAAAAACAATACGATAACTACAATATTAAATTTGTACATTTCTTAAGATTACTTTTTAGTAAAATATCTATCAACAAGGGATTTTGTCGATACGAGTCTGATGTCTACCTCCTTCAAAATTACTTTCTAAAAAAACTTTGACCATGTTTTGAGCCATTCGTTTACTTACAAATCTGGCAGGTACACATAGGATATTTGCATTATTGTGCTGTCTTGCCAATGCTGCTAATTCTGTAGTCCAGCAAAGAGCTGCTCTGATTTTTGCGTGTTTATTGGCTGTCATACATACACCATTTCCACTTCCACAAACCAATAATCCTACATCAGCAATACTTGTTTCTACAGCAATTGCTACTGGATGGGCAAAGTCTGCATAATCAGCTGAATCAGGACTAAATGTACCTTTGTTGAGTACATTATGTCCTGATTTATTAAGATATTTTATGATCAATTCTTTGTACTCAAATCCTGCGTGATCTGAACCTATTGCGATGGTCATATTGCTCTGTTATTGTTGTAAAGTAGGTGAAGCCATCATTCCAGATAATAAATCAGACATTTCTTTTTCAAAAGCAGGGTCTTCTACTTTTTTGGCCGTTTCTATGACGTCTTGCACTGAACTAAGTCTGTATTGATAATCTCTTTCGAAACTATCAAATACGTCTTTGTCTGTCTGAGACTCATAGAATGTGATATATTGCTTGGTTTCTTCACCTAAGATTCTTAAATGTTTTTTGGCAGACTCGAAGTCTTTTGCATTGACCAATACATTGATAAATGGCATAATACCAGCATCATAAGCAAAATTCATGTGCGGGAATGCTTCGAAATATTTATTTGCCATTTCGGCTGCCTTGGTTTTGTCACCTCTTCTATCAAATTCTAATGCTGCCCTTAGTATCACAAGCTTCATAGCCTGAACTTCTGCCATGTAACTTCTGTCCACAAACAATTTCTTTTTATCAAAATTGCCCCATTTCCATTTGGTCATGATGTTATTGTAAGTTTTGTCGGCATCTATATCACCATAACCATAAATACTAGGAAGTTGTGACCTATTTCTCACTTTTGTAGGTGAAACTCTGAGTCCAAGACCTTCCATTTCTACATAATCATTTAAGCCTAATAATTTGCTTGGTTGACATGTGATGGCAAAATATATTGGTCTTTCGTAAAAATTAGAAGCTACAAGATCGATAATCGCAAGATCATCTTTGGTAAATGAAGTTGCCTCCGCAGGGAAGGTAATGTTAATTCTGTCAGCCCATTCAGATGAGTCTATGTTTGGTTGTAGACCTAGAGCCATATACTTTTCTCTATCCACAGGAATGAAGAAATTTTTGCTTGTAACAAAAGTTTGACCTTGTTGTGTATTCTTAGGATCTCGAATACTTCTAAGTGCTTCATACACATTCATAGGAGTGGACATGTCTTCCTGTCTTGGATTGAAGAAAAATACTTGGTTTCTATTTTTACCACGATAATCTTCTTCTGTTAGAGATAGCTTAATAGGTGCAGAGTCGTTGACTTTACTTCTTAATTTATTAATATACCAATCTACTGCTATCAAACTAAGATTCACCACTCTCACGTCTCTTCTGATGCCTTCTACTTCTTGTGCGTACCAAAGAGGGTAAGTGTCATTGTCACCATAGGTAAATATGATGGCATTAGGCTCGACACTATTTAAGAAATTGGATGCATAATCTCTAGATGCATAATGCTCTTTTCTACTATGGTCATCAAAGTTTTGGAAACCCATAATGATAGGTGCCGACAATACTATTAATCCTGCAATACCTGCAGGAACAATGCCAGACATCTTCTTAGCTAAGACACTATATATAGCTAGAACGCCAAATCCAATCCATATACAGAATGTCATGAAAGATCCTACTAGTACATAGTCTCTTTCTCTTGGTTCATTCGGTGGTTGATTAGAGTAGATAATGATACCAATACCTGTGATAATAAATAAAATAGCCAAAGTGGTAAAGTCTTTTCTGCGACGTGCAAAATGAAATACCAATCCTAATATTCCGAAAATGAGTGGTAAAAAGTAATATTTATTATTAGATTCATCATTTTTCATGGTATCTGGCAAGGCATCCATTTTGTATAATTTTGCCTCATCCAAAGGTGTGATACCTGATTGCCAGTGACCGCTCTTAATATCCCATGGGAAATAACCTTGATCAGCATTTTGTTTACCTACAAAATTCCACATAAAATATCGGAAATACATCCAGTTGATTTGGTAATGCATAAGGAATTGTAGATTGTAACCCATACCTGGTCTACCTTTGCTATCACCATTTAATGCTTCTCTCCACATACGGTGCAAATCAGGTCTTCCTTGCTCTGTATGACCTATACGTGGGAATAAAATTTTATCTTTTGCCGCGTATTCATATTCATATTTTTCGTCAACAACGATGTATTTCCCATCGACTAGTCCATAACGGTCTGTTCTTTTTACATTTACTGGTTGTGCATCATAATGTGGTCCTGATACCAAAGGACGTTCTCCATATTGCTCTCTATTAAGATAAGGAAGAAGTCTCATAGCGTCTCCAGGTACGTTCATATTGATAGGCGTGTCAGCATTTGCCCTTACAACTACTACTCCAATTGTAGAAAATGCAATGGAAACAAACACCGCTGAAATAGTTACTATTTGTAAAATTTGGTTGTTTTTAATATGTGCATATCTCAACAGGAAATATGCTAAAGCGACAATAATACCAATGGTAGGAATTATGCCAGAATGTACGGGTAAACCTAGATTATTGACAAATAATAATTCCATGTTTTTCCATAAAGTAGGTATGCCTACGATTACAAATTTCTGGATAAAAACCAATGCCACGACACCAAGACCCAAAGCTACTAATGCACCTTTTAGATCGTGATTTTTATATTTTTTATAATAAACCATGAGTGCAGTTGCAGGTAGTGAAAGTAAGCTCAAAAGGTGGACACCCACTGACATACCTGTCACAAATAAACTTAATACTAACCATCTATTTGCCTCATCATCGTTATCTTTATAATAGTACTTTGTTGCAGCCCAAAGCGAAATCGCTGTAAACATGGTAGACATTGCATAAACTTCGCCTTCTACTGCCGAAAACCAGATAGATGTAGAGAAAGCCGTAGCAAGTCCTGCTACTATACCTGACAGCATAAGTGCTACATTTTCACCCGTGTTAGTTTCTGATTCTCTACCAACCAAAGCCAATTTTCCAAACATGATGGTCACCCAACCAAGCATTGTAGCCGCTATAGATGTGCATAAAGCTGACATTAAGTTGACTGCAAATGCAATGTCTGAAGGATTATCAGAAACTAGTTCTGCGATCCAAGCAAAAATCCTTCCGATAACCACAAATAATCCCGCTCCCGGTGGGTGAACTACTTGCAGTTTGTATGCTCCTAAGATAAATTCGCCACAGTCCCAAAGGCTACCTGTGCGCTCTACGGAATTAAAATACACCGCAAAGCTCACGACAAAAATAATGAGTCCGGCTATGTTAGAAAGTCTTTTTAGTGATTGCATATATTGGTAGATTACTAAAGATTTTTGATTTTAAGTTGCAAAATTAATAAAATAAGTTTAAATATGGCATAAATATATATATTCATAATCATATGTATCTCATTTTGGTTGTTTTGATTGGTCATTTGCGTTCACAATCAGTGTCTTAACGAAGATAATTAAGAGATTATTACATAAATAAAATAGCTTTTTAAGGGGATATTTGGCTCTTTGATACCAGTTTTATTCAGAAATTGGTTTTTTATTATTTTGATATTTGTCATAAAAATAAGACATTACAACTATCAAAACAAGAGAAGGCAGCATATTCTCTAACCATACTTCACCTAACTTGAGTAGTCTTATGGATATACCAATGATAAGAATACCTCCCACAGCACTCAATGCATCCATGACATTTTGGTTAAAAACATACTTTAATCTAAGTGCCAAAACTGTGATTCCACCTTGAAAAATTAACATAGGTATAATAGAGAATAAAACTCCAATACCATAAGTACTAGCCAACGCTATAGAAGAAAACCCATCTAGAGTAGATTTGACATACAAGAGTTCTCTTTTCTGGTGAATACCTTCTTCTAATGCTCCAATTATTGTCATCGAACCTACACAAAATAGTAAAAAAGCAGTAATCAGTCCTTGTGTAAAACTACTTTCGGTATTTCCAATTAATAGCTTTAAACTATCTGAGACATCATTGATTATCAAGTCTATCCGCAACAGTTGACCGAAAACAGATCCTATTATCAAACTAAATATAAATATTAATAAATAGCCATCAGGTAGTCTGAGTGCCATTTTTATACCGATCAATAAAGTACCTAAACCTACTGCTTGGAAGACGATTTCCTGTACTTCCGTCGAAAAAAACTGCTTCAACCATAACCCTATAAGGCTTCCGATTGTTACAGTCATCATATTTACAATTGTTGCTTTAGGCCAGCTTGCCATTGGTTTTCTGATTTAACTACAATTATAGTCATGTTTCCTTATTACCATATGTATTGTAAAAAATATTATGTTTAGAAAATTTATTATTCGTCTCCTACTTTCACCTTTTTCATTGATATATGGGACTGTGATTTCTATTATTAATATGTTTTATCAAATAGGTCTGCTGAGAGCTTCGAGGTTTAGTATTCCTGTGATTGGTGTAGGAAATCTCAGTATTGGCGGAGCAGGCAAAACACCACATATAGAATATCTGATAGAAATACTCAAAGATTATCTAGATATAGCTACGCTTAGTAGAGGCTATAAAAGGCAAACACAAGGATTCAGATTTGTTACAAATGATGATACTGCATTGACATCTGGTGATGAACCACTTCAGTATCGTAGAAAATATCCTGATATCATCGTCGCAGTGGGCGAAAGTAGGGCATATGCTATTCCACAGATATTGCAAAGGTATCCAACTATTCAAGCCATTCTGCTTGATGATGCATTCCAACATAGAGCTGTAGAACCAGGACTTAATATATTATTGACTGCATATGATGCGCTGTTTACAGATGATTACTTGTTGCCAGCAGGAAGATTGAGAGAGTGGAGATCAGGATATGAAAGAGCCAATATCATCATTGTCTCCAAGTGTCCTAGAACAATGGCAGATACTGAAAAAATAAAAATTGTAAACAAAATCAAGCCAAAATCCTATCAGCAAGTTTATTTTTCATATTATGAATATGGTTATCCTTATAGTTTCTATCAATCGAATCAACGAATTTCCCTAGATAAAGAGTTGGATGTTATTCTACTTAGTGCTATTGCAAATACTGATTATTTATATAATTACCTTGATAATGAAGTCAAATCCATCCACGAAATAGAATATGCAGACCATCATGTTTTTGACAAACACGATATTGAAAAAATCATAAAGGTTTATAATAATAATGAAAGTAAACGGAAACTCATCGTTACAACTGAGAAAGATGCCATGCGACTGGAAATGCACAAAGAGCAATTTCAAAAAAATAATATTCCTATATTTATTTTACCAGCTAAAGTAGCTTTCCATTTTGATGAAGGTGAAAAGTTTCAGGCAGAAGTAAAGAAATATTTACTTGATTTCAGGGTTTAGTCTGACTTTTTTTGTACGCATGAGATGAAAATCTAAGAATATAACTTAGAATTAATCTTGGTTTTCAGATAATAAATTTACTTTTGCAAACCAAGCGAATAAGGTGCATCCAAATTTAGAAGCACCAAAAGTATAAGTTAGTACAATTATGGATTTTGGATTTATAGATATTGTTCAGATTATTGGTGCTATAGGTATGTTTATCTATGGTATGAAACTTATGAGCGAATCTATCCAAAGAGCTGCTGGCGCGCAATTCAGAAATACATTAAGTAATATTACAAGCAATAAATGGGTAGGACTCTTAACAGGTTTTTTTATAACTGGGTTGATTCAGTCTTCTTCCGCTACTACTGTGATGACTGTGAGTTTTGTGAATGCTGGACTTTTAAGTGTGACAGAATCTATTGGGTTAATAATTGGAGCGAATATTGGGACTACGGTGACAGGATGGTTGGTTTCTGTAGCTGGGTTTAAACTTGTCCTTTCGGAATATTCTGTTCCTTTGTTTGCGATTGGTGTACCCTTATTATTTATTAAAAGAGGAAAGTGGAAATATTGGGGAGAATTCATCATTGGATTTGCTACATTATTTCTAGGTCTTGGGTTTATGCGGGAGGCCGTTCCTGCATTAAATGATGACCCAATGATGCTAGAATGGCTCAAAAATTTCACAGAATACGGCATTTGGTCAAATCTATTTTTTGTACTTATAGGTTTAATAATAGCAGTACTTGTACAGTCGTCTAGTGTGGCGATGGCAATAACGCTGACTATGTGTGCACAAGGATGGATGCCATTTGAAGTAGCTGCTGCATTGATTTTGGGAGAAAATATAGGAACAACTTCTACCGCTTTAATTTCTTCTATCATTGGGAATAAAGAAGCAAAAATTACTGCTAGAATACATACTTGGTTTAATGTCATTGGAGTAGCGTGGATGATTATAATACTTCCATGGTTTTTGCAAATTCTTGGTTCTATACTGAGAATTGATATTGATAGTATAAACGAAAATCCCGCCGATATAGCTATAGGTTTATCTGCTTTCCACACTTTGTTTAATGTATTTAATGCTATAATCTTAATCAATTTTGGACCGGCATTAATGAGACTGGCATCACTAGGACTTCGTGATAAAGATGAAGAAAGTGATAGAGAAAAAATTAAATTAAATATAATAGGAAGCTCCAATGGAATGCCCGAAATGGCCACAATCCAACTGCAAAAGGAGACAGCAAAGTTTGGAGATATCATCGTGAAAATGGCAGAACATTTTCACACCATTATTAATACAACAGATTTAAAAAAACAACAAAAACTGTTTAAACGTATCAGACAATATGAAGAAATGACTGATGAACTCGAGATTGTGATTACAGAATATATCACCAATCTCAGCAAAGAAGAGATGACTTCACAGACAAGCTTGATTCTAAGGAATATTCTTAATATCTGTAATGATTTAGAACGCACAGCTGATATTTATTATTCTCTTACAATAGTTCTGCAAAAAAAGGCAGATGAAAACATTTATTTCCTAGCAGAGCAAAGAGAAAAAATTAACGAGATGTCTATTTTGATTTCACAAGCATGTAAGATTATGTCTCAAAACCTCTCCGCAACCAACTATTCGACGGTTCAAAAAACATCAGCTACTTTAGCAGAAAAGAAAATAAATTCTTTGCGTAACGAAATGCGCGAAGAACACTTATTACGGCTCGGTGCCGCAGACTACAACGTAAAATCTGCAATGGTATACAATAATGTGTTTACTTCGCTTGAGCGGATTGGTGATCATATACTCAATGTGACAGAAGCTGTGGTGGGTGAGGTTTAAGTAGGATTGGCAGTAATTCTGCAGTTCAACAAATCACAATTCCAGCAATTTAATTACCGTTTTCCTATTCTATTAAGTCCTGATTTTGCCTTCTGATGCAAACTGTTGCTATATCCAGCAGGATCCATTTCAAGGCAAAGATTAAAATATTTTTTTGCTTCTGAATATTTCTGCTGAGTTTCATAGATAAGTCCTAGTTGTAAGGCAGCATTACAGCCATAATATTTTTTTGCATTTCCTTTTGAGATCGTAAGTTTATAGTAATGTATCGCATCAGCATAGTTTTTGAGCGCTTCTGTGACCCTTGCAAGTCTGTAGAAATATTCGCCGTCTGTAACTGAAGTTTCAAAATTTTTACTATTCAGAATCAGTAGATTATGACTTTTTGTATAATATCCTCCATCATAAAGCAATCTAGCTTTTAGCAAAATTTGATTGGGGACTTCTGTAGATTTGGCTTCTTTGTCTGCTTGTATATCTTCGTCAATGAGGCTATTTCCACGATTTGCACATAGTTTTATAGCATTTTTGTACTTACTCTCATCATTATGAATGGCCATTTGGTACCACGCAAGTTTCTGGTAAGCTTCCTTAATATAATGTTTGCCCTTAAAATTATTTAAGAATTTGAGAATATATATATTAGCTTCTGGGTCTAGTTTGTAAAGTTTAAATTTACCATACATAAAATCCAAGTAGTAAAAAGGCATATATTCATCTCCCGTGGGTCTTTTTTCTAGGATTTTCAGAGCTAGATCATTATGACCATTTTTTTGAGCCATGGTAGCTTTCAGAAAACTAATCAATGGACTAGATGATGCATCTAGCTGATATTTGTCAAATAATGCGAAAGCTTCTTCTTTTTTGTTATTGCTGTAAAATAATATATAACTATAAATCGCTACGATTTCGTCTTTAAAAATGCTTTTGGTTTTTTGTGCATGATCAGCAAGAAGACTGATTTCTTTTGTACCCATTTCCACAGATCCCCGGATGCCCATGATCTTTCTGACCCAACCTGGCACACTCTCTGCCAATGCATGGATGATACTTAGACTTTTATTGTTTTCGACGAAATTTGGAAATTTTTCTTTGTTTTTTTCAAGAAGTTTGTATGCTTCATATACATCTCTGGCTGCATTTATTTTATCATCAAACTTCAATTTTATCGTTGCCCATTGTAGGATAATTTCTGCTTGACAGAATAGATAATATGGAGAACGCGGATCTGATGTTTTGATTTTCTGTAGTCGTATATCTCTATTTTTGATCAGCAACTTGTATTTTATTGGGTCTTCTTGGATGAAAAGTGTAAAGAAGTCCACATAATTTTCTATATAGTAGACCATTGCGTTATCAGGATCTTTGAGCTTGAGCAAATTGAGCTTGTAAGTGCCACTTTGTATTTTTAATGAGCTTATCTCGATATATGCATCCCTTAAATCTTCTGTGAGCATTAGTTTTTTCTGGCTCCTAGCATTGACACTTAGGAAACACAGAATTAGTAACAATATGCTCTTATAAGCTTTCATGAATGAGTACTGAAAAAAAAAATACAAAAAAAAATCCCTAAATGATATGAGTTCTATCATTTAGGGATGTGTATTTTATTAAGAAAAAGCTTTATTTAATTAAGCTTCATGTCCTTCCAAAATTGCCTCGTCGATAAGTACACGACCACAATGCTCGCAGGCGATGATTTTTTTCATCACACCTATTTCTATGATCAATTGTGGTGGTATTCTGTTGAAACATCCACCGCAAGCGCCTCTTGCTACAGTCACGACAGCAAGGCCATTTCTGTATGTCTTGCGTATTTTGTCATATGATGTCAATAATCTTTCGTCTATTTCTTTTCTCGCTTTGTCAGACTCCTTTAGAAGTTTGGCTTCTTCTTTTTCTGTTTTTTCGATGATTTTAGAAAGTTCTACTTTTTTATTGTCAGCATCTTTTGATCTTGTAGCTAGTTTTGCTAGGATCGTGTCTAATGCTTCTTTTTTAGTGTCTCTAGTGACTGTTGCTTCTCTAATTTTCTTTTGAGATAGTTGTATCTCTAGTTTTTGCAACTCAACTTCTTTTGTCAATGCATCAAACTCTCTATTGTTTTTGACATTGTCCAATTGTTTTTCATACTTTATAATGAGTGCTTCTGACTCTTTGATATTGGCATTGTGTTGATTAATTTCGTGCTCAACATCAGCCACATTTGTTTCCAATTTTTTTGAACGAGTCTTTAGGCCAGTAATTTCATCTTCTAGGTCGCTCACTTCGATAGGAAGTTCACCCTTCAAAATACCGATTTCATCCATTTTGGAATCTATCTGTTGTAGCGTGTGCAACGCTCTTAATTTATCTGCTATACTTTGTTCTTTAACCGCTGCCATATGGATTATTTTAAAAGAATTTTATAGGATTAGTAACAATTTTTGTACAATGGG
>JBGSOH010000343.1:0-1501 GCA_041739205.1 Saprospiraceae bacterium | reverse complement strand
TATGACAATGGGATCAAAATTAGTTATACGGTAACCGAAGATTCAGTACCAGAATATTCAACTGAAATTAATGGTTCTGATATTACAAATAGATACACTCCCGGCAAAACGAGTGTGACAGTTACGAAGCGTTGGGAAGATAGCAATAATCAAGATGATATTCGCCCAGATGATATAAAAGTTCAACTTTATGCCGATGGTGAAAAGCTAGGTAAAGAAGAGACTTTGAACATAAACAATAACTGGACGACAAGTTGGGCGGGATTGGATGAGAAAAAAGCAGGAAAATTGATCATCTATACAGTTCAAGAAGCAAGAAATGTTGATGGCTATGAAACTACAATTGATGCATCTAATCTCGGAAATATTATCATCACAAATAGTTACACACCAGAAACAACTGAATTGTTAGGTACAAAAACATGGGATGATAAAAACAATCAAGATGGTACACGACCAGAAAGTATTACAGTGAATCTTTTAGCAAATGGATCTGTTGTTGAAAGTAAAGAAGTAAACGAAGATACTCAATGGTCATATGAGTTTATCAACTTACCAAAAAATAAAGAGGGTCAAGAATTTATTTATACAGTTACTGAAAATACTGTTCCAGAATATACAACAGAAATTGAAGGAACCAATATTACCAATCATTACGCTCCAGATAAAACAAGTGTGACAGTAACTAAGCATTGGAATGATAGTAAGGACCAAGACGGCATTCGTCCGGATGATATTAAGGTGCAACTTTATTCAAATGGACAAACTGAAGGAGCTCCGGTTACTTTAAATGAAAGAAATAACTGGACAACAACATGGTCAAATTTAGCTGGAAAAGCAAATGGAGAAGTGATTGTATACAGTATAGAAGAGATTAATATTGCAGATGGCTATACAACTACTATAGATGCTAGCAATCAAGGGAATATTATCCTTACAAATACTCATAATCCAAAAGTGTCAAATCCAGAAGGACCAAATTCATCATCAAAAGATGAAAATTCAGATTCAGATTCAGCAGGGATTTTCCCTTCAACAGGTGAAAATACTCAAATGATGTATCTGCTGGTTGGATTTCTATTGATAGGATTAGCTGCTTATATCGTTAGAAATAAAATGAAAAATAGAACTAAGTAGGTCAAAATTACTACTATTTTATGCTAATATAACTGAATTTAAAAAGATAGATATGTATTTGAAAATTTCAGGAAAAGTAAACTAAATGTTAAGTCTTTTTTTGGGATCAATTATTTCATTAAATATTAACGAGTAATAAAGAATTGTGTAGTCATCAACTTATAAGTTGGTGACTACTTTTGGCTCCTATAATTAGATTACGGACAAATTGTTCGATATAATCCATTAAAGGAGTTTTTTATTATGCCAATTAAAAATAAAACGACAAGATATTCCTCAGAATTTAGAGAATCCATGGTATCCCTGAGCCAGACCGGTCGGTCTGCTAACTCACTGGCTAAAGAATATAACGTGAGTGTATCAA
>JBGSOH010000480.1:0-4880 GCA_041739205.1 Saprospiraceae bacterium | reverse complement strand
GATGTGAAAGATGGCTTTACTATGGAAGAAGCAATAAACTTCATTGACCTTGCATTAAAAAAGGTGATATAAATATCACATAATTTTCATTTATAGTTAAAAAGTTTTGGTTTAAAACATCAAAAAAATCTATGTTTTGCCCTATCTTGTGGTCTGAAATATAATCCCCCTTATGAAACTAATAGATGGCAAGGCAGTAGCAGAAGAGATAAAAAATGCACTGAAACAAGATGTGGTAGAGTATAAAGCCAAAGCAGGTCGTGTTCCCCATTTGGCTGCAATATTAGTAGGTGATAATCCTGCAAGTAAAGCATATGTAGGCAATAAAGTCAAGTCTTGTGATCAGGTCGGATTTAGATCTACATTGATAAAATTGCCCAGTGAAGTGACAGAATCGGAAGTGTTACATCAGATAGAACTTCTAAATAATGATCCTGATATTGACGGATTTATTGTCCAATTACCCTTACCCAAACACATAGATGAAGTAAAAGTAAATCTTGCTATTGATTTCAGAAAAGACGTAGATGGTTTTCATCCTGTCAATTTTGGTAGAATGGCGCAAGGATTACCTTGTTTTTTACCAGCAACGCCTTATGGTATAACTATTTTGTTAGAAAGATATAATATCGAAACTGCGGGAAAACATGTAGTAGTGGTAGGTAGAAGCAATATTGTAGGGACACCTATCAGCATATTATTATCTAGGAAGTCTAAAGTAGGAGATGCAACGGTCACATTAACCCACAGCAAAACCAAAAATCTAAAAGAAATTCTTCTGCAAGCAGATATTATCATTGCAGCCATTGGAATACCAGGTTTTATTAAAGAAGAGATGGTGCGTCAAGATGCCGTTATAATTGATGTGGGTATCAATAGGGTGGAGAATGATGCAGTTGCTTCAGGTAGTAGCCTTGTAGGTGATGTTGATTTTGATAAAGTGAAGGGTAAAGCTAGTTACATTACACCTGTACCCGGTGGTGTAGGTCCCATGACTGTGGTAGGTCTTATGCTCAATACATTTAAATCAGCAACCAAGGAAATTTATCCTTAAAATGCATTAAAATAAAAATGCCTATCAGATTAATATTTTTACAAAAGGCAAACATGTAAAAAAGTTATTCATTTGCCTAATTAAATAATTGAATTTTATATATGGATATTTATTTTTCTTACACTATATATGCAACGGATGAAGCACTCTTAGGGCTTTTGACACAATTTGAATTTGAGTCTTTTGAAGAAAACGAAGACCATATTGTTGGTTACATTCATAATAAAGAACTAAACGATGATGTAAAAGAACAAATAGCTCAAACGATAAATTTGTTTACGGATAATTTTCAAGTGGATGAAATTCAACCCCAAAATTGGAATGAAATATGGGAAGCATCCTTTCAGCCAGTCATTGTAGATGATTTTTGCCAAATAAGAGCGGAATTCCATCCAGCTGATCCGAATATCAAACACGATTTGGTCATTAATCCCAAAATGGCATTTGGTACAGGCCATCATGCTACGACATACATGATGATAAAACAAATGGAAAGCATTGATTTTGATGGTAAAAATGTATTTGACTTTGGTTGTGGAACAGGTATATTGGCAATTCTGGCTTCTAAACTTGGAGCAAATCACATTGACGCCATAGACATAGAACAAGAATCTTACTTAAATACCATCGAAAATAGCCAAATAAATCAAGTGGAGAATGTTACTTCCATTTGTGGAGATTTGTCAGATGCTCCTGAAAGTAAATATGAAGTTATCCTAGCTAATATTAATAGAAATATACTTGTGAGATATGTCACTCCACTAGTAGAAAGACTGAAAGATGGTGGGGTATTGTTACTTTCTGGTGTATTAGTCGATGATAAAGAATTGGTTATCAATACTTACACCCGAGCAGGGCTTAACCTCAATATTTGTTTAGATAGAGAAGGTTGGATTTGTGCTTCACTGACAAAACAAATATGATGTATTCGTTTTGTCAGTGAAAGCAATGATTATTTTTTAGTGCCAGTAAATGGGCAGGCATCACTCAAAGAAGTTCCTGCGGGTATTGGGATAGTACCAATCGAAGTTGCTTCTTTTGTTGTAAGTTTCAAATTTAATACCCCACTCAAGATTTTTCCATCTTCACTCAGCGTTAAAACTGACTTTATTTCTGCATCTGCTTTTATGGGTGTTTCACTAGCGCCTGCCAAAATATCGCTTGGCTTAATAGATAAGTCAGGTATCAAGGCATCTACATTTAATTCTGCTTTAGTTACATTTCCTACAACAGGAATTGGACCTATCGTAGTTTGGATTATAATATTTACTGTTTTTTTGTCGATAGTTTCGATAATACTGAGATCTGCCATTGAAAAAACTGATGCAAAAACAGTGGGACATTTTATATCACCTGTATACTCGCCCAAATACCTTTTTTGATAGGTACAAGATCCATCGTCTTCAGTTCCAGCTGCATTATAATTATCTGCTGTACTATCTGTACATCCTTTAACTATTGTTGGTTCTTCAGGATCTTTTTTGCATGAAGTGAAAACAAAACTAACAACTAATACTAATAATGAAAAATTCAATATTGATTTCATAAACATATGGTTGAAAAAGTGATTTGATCTGACAAAGTTAAATAATTATTGTTTATTTTCGAGCATATTGACATAATTTAATTCTCCGAGTCTGAATCTGAAAGCTATTTTACTAATGGATTCTATTTTGTGTTCTATTTTGCAAAACACGGGAAGGGTAGTAGCATCAAATGAATTTATAGTAAATTTAGATGTTTGGGGTAGGCTAAACGATGGTTTGAAAGATTGTGTAGATAATAATGAATCAAATCTTATGGAATCAATGTGGATTTTGGGTTGTGTCTGACTAATTCCCCATTTTGAAAATGCCAATAGTCCAAATATTACTAATCCTAATCTTACCTTCCTCCTAATTTTATGCATTTGTCTCAGGATTTTGTTCTTGTAAATGTTGCCACTTGGCTTTTTTACTTCCATCATACATATCAAATCTACAATAAAGAGAAGGAATACTTCCATTAAGCAAGCTCTTTTTGGATGATGGTCTAAGACCTACATTTTTTATAGCAATCATATGCCCACTTATGATCCACGCACTGCAACCTTTAAATGACTGTTTGAGTTTGTCACCAATGAATCTGTAAAACGCTACAACATCATCTTCTTTAAGTCTACCATCGTAAGGCGGATTAAATATTAATGTAGTATCCGTGGAACCTTCCAAATAGAAAAAATCTTCTTTTTCAATGGAGATAAAAGATTCAAGACCAGCAAACTTTATATTTTCAATAGAAGCTGTAACTGCTTTTTGATTGATATCATATCCTTGTATAGATGGACAAGATTGTTTGATTTGGGTTTGGGCTTCATCACATACCATTTCCCATAAATCTGCATCATATGTCTTCCATTTTTTAAATGCATATTCCCTGTCTGGAGCATTTGGTGGCATATCTAAAGCAATTTTGGCGGCTTCGCACAGAATAGTGCCTGAGCCACACATAGGGTCTATCAGTGGTCGTTCTCCTGTCCAACCTGAGAGTAAAATCATACCTGCCGCTAATACTTCATTTATCGGTGCATCCACCATATGTTTTCTATATCCGCGCATATGCAGAGATTGGCCGCTACTGTCCAAACTCAAAGTTACCGTGTTTTCTCTGATGTGGACATTAATTTTTAAAGTAGGGTCTGTAGTGTTGACATTTGGTCTTTCGCCATATTTTTCTCTGAACCTATCTGCCACTGCATCCTTCACCTTAAGGGCTACGAAATTAGAATGTCTAAATTTCTCTGAATTTACTACTGAATCTATGGCAAATGTATCGTTTAGGTCAAAATAGTCTTCCCAAGCTATCTTTTTTATTTCGTTGTAAAGATCGGTTTCGTCTTTGACTTCAAATTCTTTCATGAAAACCAACACTTTCAGACAGGCTCTTAATAAAAGATTTGACTTGTACATCAACAAAGCATTGCCCGAATAAGCAACAGCTCTTTTCAGCACAACGATATCTTCGGCGCCAATATTGTTAAGCTCAGAAGCTAGAATATCTTCTAATCCTTCGAGTGTTTTAGCTATAAATTTCAATGAATGAATTAATAGGTTGTCAATAAAATATTATCCTCCGCACTCTTTTTTGAGTTCTACCATCTGAGTTGCCCATAAATCAGATATTTCCTGAACTTCATCTGAATCACAATAGTCGGTGATCTCAAGAATGGTTTCATTGGTAATGTCAGACTTATACATTCTGAATTCAAGATATTCTTCTGGATCGTCGGCGTCTTCCCATTTCATTCTTACTCTTTCTTCTTCTATATCGTCGATAAGATAAGCGACTTCGCTACTCCCACTCCAATAGAATGTAAAAGTTTCGTTAGTAATGTCAACTTCGTCGCAGTACCACCTCACCAAACATTCAGAAGTGGTAATGAAAGTGTAAATAATGGCGGGTGACGCTCTGAATATAAATTCTAAATCTAATTTTACTCTTTTCATTTAAAATATGGTTCGGTTATAAGATGGTTTTTGTAATAAGGACGCAATAAAAAATAATTTTTCCAATTGTCAAAAGAAATGAACTTTTTTTATAAATATTTTATTAATATAAATGGTTTTGAACGACGATCGCACCAAAATACAAACACAATGCACCATATAAAAGTTTCTATTGCAGTATAATTAAGCATTAAAAATATTTTTTATTTTATTTTGTAATGAAAATATTTTTATAGAAACTGATAATTAATTGATTTTTAAGTGTTAAAAGTATTATCTTTGCGGCTCTTTTCAAAAAACACCATCGAAATCGGTATAAAATTTAATAATGAGACAGTTAA
>JBGSOH010000333.1:0-2409 GCA_041739205.1 Saprospiraceae bacterium | reverse complement strand
TGTCATATCATCTTTTGCTGCCATTTTTCTTAATTTTTTTTGCAAAAATACAAAATAATTATGATCTATTTGACTACCATACAAGTGGTCATAGATCTCTAAAAATGACGATGATTGTGAATCTGTATTTACAAGCTTCATTTATTCCAAGCCTAATATTTTACAAACCTTACATTTTCACCATCTACATGCAGCAAATATAAACCAGCTGGTAAATGGGATACATCCACACTCATACTTTCAGACTCTTTATGGAATAACAGACCATCCATCTTACGTCCTTGTCCATTAAATATTTGTATCTGAGTTTCTGCTGTATATTCACCATGGATATTCAATTGATGGGTCACAGGATTGGGCGTAATTCGAAGAGATTTGTGGTTGTCGTTTTTATCAAATGAAATAGATTTGATAGGCGTATAACTCATTTGTCCATCAAAATCTACTTGTTTGATACGATAAAAGGATGTTCCGCTTAATGGCTTTTGATCTGTAAATGAATAATGTTGAGAAGTAGTAGTATTTCCTTTTCCTGATATTTTTGATACAAATTGCCACTCTTGACCATCTGCTGAATTTTCTATCTCGAAGTAATCATTATTTACTTCTGATGCTGTAGTCCATTTCAGTAAAGCCTTCTCATTTTGTGTTTTGGTGATATCAAAAGAAGTGAGTGAAATAGGCAATGGACCAAGTGCCATATTAGCAGCATGTTCAAACCAAGTGAAACCTTTAACTTGTATGCCATCTAACCATGGATACGTGCCGTCATCATATTTTTCTCTGTACCCTTTGGTCAGTGAAGGGTTGTAAGCCATGCCTTCTACCCATGATAAAAATGGATCTCGTACTGCATCATAATGTGACCCTGGGTAAGACGCCAGATAGGCATTCATATTGTTACCATCCGTATTTCTGGATTTAAGTAATAATACAATGTTACTTGGGGTCCCTGTTTTAGCTATCCAATCCAATCTATCTATGGTCCAATTGAAAAAATTACCACCCGAACTAGATGGCATAGGCCGATAATAAGTGATCAAAATGTGATCAGCAACAGTAGCAATTTCTTCCATCTCAGATTCTGATGAATAAGTCAAAACCAGGCCTGTACTGCCTTCGCCACCGATGTAAGCTTCACATACCAAAGGACGACCCATCACACTAGAAGTTGTAGATGAACAAATGCTTTTTATAGATGATAACTGACTAATGTAAGATGCGTAGCTTGGACAAGAACCATTAGTGGCAGCATTGTAAAATTCACATTCATAGGTAATCATGTCCAATTTTTGTGCGCTCGTGACAGATCCGCAATTATTATAAGTTTGTATTTTTTCAGCGGTGGTTAGTGCACCGACGTTTCCACTCACGTACTCGATACCTTCTCCATGTGCTTTAGCTACAAATGCTTGCAATGCGATCATATCAGGCGTAAATGATCCACATGGCGCAGTAAGTATCTGAAACATATTAGTGCAAATCAGGTAATTAAAATCATTGGCCACAGCATAGGCTATGAGTGCATCTTCTGCAGCATTATTGCCCAATACAGTGGTCTTGAATTGCGTTACCCAAAGTCCACGGAATTCTTGAGTTGGCTCTGGGACTTGTGCATAGATGGTAGCCAAAGGCATTAAAAATGCTATTATGATAGTAATGCGATAGATAACATACATTTTTTGGCTTTTTGGTATAAGTAATAACTTTGCAAATAACTAAATTGGAATCAATTAGATTTACAAAAGAACCATGTACAAATTGCAAATTTACAGCTAAATACCAAATGGAGCATTAGTGATTTATCACTAACCACATATCATAGATTCAGGGCTTTAATTACCAACTCGGCTGATGACTGAACCGCAAATTTTTTTAGGAGTCGTTGTCGATGGTTGTCCACCGTATTTTTTGTAATGCCAAGGATGTCTGCTATTTGTTTACTTGCCTTGCCCTGACTGAGTAGGGCTATGATTTCTTTTTCCCTTTGACTTGTGATGGGGTAGGGTTTTTCGAGACCTTTTTGACCTAAGGAGGAATAATAGGTAAATACTTGTTTGTCTGGTTGACTGGAATCTAGTACTGTCATCATAGGGACAGCATCAGGTTTTATCAAGTGTTGCACATTAGTGTACAAAGCCATGCCGTATAATAATGTATCGTTTTCATCAAAATATAGCGCAGGGTACTGTAAACTATTCCAAACATACTTACCTTCTTTATTTTTGATTCGGATATATACAGTAATATTTAAGTTTTTTCTTTCTTCTGGTTTTACTTCAAAAAGGACCTGAAATATCATAGATATAAATGTCATGGCTTGTTTCAGGTCATCAGGGTGGTAGAAAGAGAAGAACTCTTCGACGCTTGCGTCTACCAAACCCTGACCATCTACGGGTGTGAGTTTAC
>JBGSOH010000298.1:0-6702 GCA_041739205.1 Saprospiraceae bacterium | reverse complement strand
GATGACAGGTTACTTTACGAAAATTTTGAGCAAGTAAGTGATGACATCTTACCTATGTTTAAAAATGCGGAACTACTGAAATATTATCGTAAGCTGATAAAAGCCGTATTAGATCGGGTAATCAATGACTGAGTGAATATTGGAATTGCAAACTTGTTTGCTATCATAAAGTAATTGTTATAAATAGGTTTACAACTCCATAACATCTTTTCCAAAACTAGGGATTCGCTTACTGGAATTGCAAACTTGTTTTCAAGGATACCTTAATTGTTACAAACATGTTTACAACTCCATAGCATCTTTTCCAAAACTAGGGATTCATTTATTGGAATTGCAAACTTGTTTGCAATCTTTCTATACATGTTTTTAACAAGCTTAAAGTGATGACAGATTTCTAGATGATTATTTTGTAGAAGTAATTTATGATAAATTAGCGCTTGTTTTATGAATAACTCCTGAAATAGTTAACATTAAAATTGCCATACAAAAATATCCGCACGATAAGACATTACCTTAGTTCTTCACTACCAACATCCAATTTTGACTAATGACAGTACAAATTTAAAAAAACAAAATCTCCTCTACCGATTACACTATGTTTACATCTTTACAAATCTAGCCACTTTACGATTACCGCCTTCTATTAATTCGATGATGTAGGCTCCTTGCTTCAAGTGATCTACTTGAATGGTAGTCTCACATGGCTGGTGCAATACGGGATGACTTCTACCTAAGTAATCATAAACTTTTAAGGAAAGTATAGTACACGGCTCAGATGTTTTGATATCTAAAGCTGATGTGACAGGATTGGGATATAGACCAAAAGTACTTATCTTTCCATCGGTGGTTGGTGATATTCCATTGTCGTATGGATTATGTAATCTGTAGATTTGTCTACCTTTCTCACCAATGTCTATGTTAAAGTAGTATGCATTGTCTTTGTATATGACATTATCACGACCATTCCTTTGAAAAAAGTCAAACCCACATTCCGTATTATACAAGTATGAAAAGGTTTCACTATCAAAAACTATTTTTAAATTTTTATAAATTGAAGAGTAATCTAAAATATACAAACCATTATGTCCACTATTTGATAGGTAATCAGGATATATTCGCTCTGTATTATCCAAATAATCTAATGATTCCACAACTTGTCCTTCTAAGTTTATTTTCTCTATTTTTCTGATCGAATCATTTAAGTAAATTACATGATTATCATAAAAATCTATGATTTTATGAACAAAAAGACCTTTCAATTCTGTGTTTTTATTTGTAATTTGGTTATAAAAATGGGAGACCACCCCCGAAGGCGTCACCACACTAAAACAAATGTATTCATCAAAGTGTGCCTCGATTAAATTAGTTATATCGTCAAAGGTTTTATCATAAACCTGTTCTACCTTAAATGTACCATCTGTATGATTTGAAATTACATATATTCTTATTTGGTTCGTTATATAGTTTGATGCAATTATCACATTCCTTGGGTTTATATAATCAAGATAAGAACCAATATTAAAGTCCATTAAATCTGTAATTTCAACTTCATTACTGCCGTCTGATAAAATAAAAATGTCTGGACGTTCGTATGTGTTATATGCAAAATATTTATCTCCTACTTGCCTTGTTGATTTTACTTCTATTCTTCGAATATAATTAAGTTCAGGGTATGTATATTCTATTATTTCGCCAGAAGTCATATAAATTACTTTATTGTCGAGCTTCATAATTCCTGTAAAATAACTTGTAATTAAGCTTGTTTCTGGGTCTATTACAGTTTGTCCTTCAATATCGATCAAATTTCCACTGAAAAAAAGAAAACCTTTAAAACCATTTAAAAAGAATGGTATGTTGCCTTCTTTGGCAGGTAAACCTAAGTCTTCAGTTAGATTTGTAAGTTCCAAGTTTTTTAAATTTAAACTTACTAGTTCATTAAATATTTTTCCATCTCTCTTGACAGGGATTTGACAATAAAAAATATCTCTATATGAATACCAACCATATTTAAAATAACCTGAAATTATGGGATGGTTGATCAATTTTTTATATCTATAACCATCGTTTTGTGTGGTATCTAAAACAACTATTCCATCTTCTTCAAATGTGTAAATATAATTATCTGACTTTTGAATATAAGTAGTGTGAAGACCATTTTGATTTGCACTTGTCGCAATCCTTTGGTCGTGAGAATATATACTATCTGATACCTCGTACAAAGGAAAATTAAGCTTATCCAAATTAAAATAATATGCTTTATCGACTTTTTTTAAACTTTTTATATTTCCACTAGATAAAACAATATTTTCTGTTAATTTATTTAATGTTCGATCGTAATAATCATAAACTAATATTGGATAATGATGGTCCAAAAATATCAATTTAGACTGTACATGATCTACAACATAAGTATACTCAGGTAAATCAATTTTTAATTTTTCCTTAGTGTATAAATTACCGATATAAAAATTTTCAAAATCCTTAAAGGAATATAGACTATCCGTTATAAGATAAATGTTTTGTAATTCAAAGCCTCGGAGTGTGTCTAACGGAATAAGCGTATCTATTGATATATCATATTTGTAAAAAACATTGTAACGACCCAAGCTACTTTCATACCTGTCTTCACTTAACATCAAAAGCGACGAGCTATATTTTGCCTTATCTATAAAACATAATTTCGGCAAAGGTCTATTTATTGAATCTAGTTTACCAAATTCGTCCACTATGTAAAGTACATATTTCTCACTAAAGAAGCTATTCTCGGTAAAAGGTTGATGCTGATACATGAAACCAGGAAACTTATTGTCATAGAAAATTTGATCATATTTTTCAAATTTAAATATTTTATTTTCTGGTACATATTCTATTTCAATTTGGGTTTCATTATTGACTTCTTTGTAGACTTCTATAAAATCACCTTTTACATCAGGCCCATTTTTATAAATTCCTTGGAGTGAGTCATTGTCCAAAAAGTATAAATAATTAGAATCAGCTTTCGTACAGTAATAATCTGAACCCATAAAATAAGCTGTCGGATAAATCTCATTTTCGGATGGTGGTAAGTTATCCACCCTCCTACTCATTCCTGTATGAAAATTTTGAAGAACTAAATGATCTCCATAATTACACAAGATATGTGTATCATTAATGTCAGCTCGGATAGTCTGGCCGTTTATACAATTAGGTAGCTCAGACTCAAAAACTTTATACAATTGTCCTTCATCATTGATACTCAAAACATCTAAATAATATTCGCCATTATCTACCAATAGGTATTCATTAAAACATGCTACAAATTGAAAAGATTTACTGTCTCTTTTGTAATTTGTCAGCTCTTTTAAAGTTTCTTGGCCATTTATTTTCACTTCTAAAAAAAACAAAATGGCGAGTAGTAAAATGGCTATTTTTTGCATGATGAAAATGTTGTTTCTTAGAATAATATAATCAACAAACAAATGTAAATAAAAAATCAAAACGATGCATACAGATTTGATTATTAAATCAAATAATAAATATATAGGAAATATTTGTGTAGTAATACTGGATTTGCAAACTTGTTTGCAATAATACTACAATTGTTGCAAACAAGTTTAGGGTGATGTCAGACATTTCATTAGTTCTTCACTGTCATTAGACAATTTTGACCAATGACAGTACAAATTTAAAAAAACAAAATCTCCTCTACCGATTACACTATGTTTACATCTTTACAAATCTCGCCACTTTACGATTACCACCTTCTATTAATTCTACAATGTATGCTCCTTGCTCTAAATGATCTACTTGAATGGTAGTCTCACATGGCTGGTGCAATACAGGATAACTTCTACCTAAATAATCATAAACTTTTAAGGAATGAATAGTACACGGCTCAGGTGTTTTGATTTCAAAAGCTGATGTGATAGGATTGGGATATAGACCAAAAGTACTTATCTTTCCATCGGTGGTTGGTGATGTTCCTGTGTCGTAAGGGTTATGGAGTTTATATATTTGTCTACCTTTCTCACCTATGTCTATGTTAAAGTAGTATGCACTGTCTTTGTAGACGACATTATCGTGATTATTCCAATAAACAAACTCAAATTCACATTCTGTGTTATACAAATAAGAAAATGTTTCACTATCAAAAACTATTCTTGAGCTTCCGTCATACAAATACGTGTTCAAAATAAACAATCCTTTTTGTCCAAGATTTACTTCTTGATTAGGAAATACATAATTCAAACCTTTAGGGTAATCGATAGATTTTAAAAGTTCACCGTCAAAATTTATTTTTTCTATCCTGCGTAAGGAGTAATTTGAAAAAATAATTTGATCCTCAAGTAGTTCAAGAATATTAACTGGATCTACTTCAGGTATTTCTTTAATTTCTTTGGTGTGTACGTTATAGAGTATTAATAATTTTTGATTATCTTCTTCAACATAAAGACAAATGTAATTATCAAAGTGTTTTTCTGAAATACTCCAAATCTTATTAAAAGTCTTTTCGTAAACTTTTTCTGCTTTAAGTGCACCGTTAACTTCTTCGGATACTACATAAATTCTAGCCTTTTGGGTATTATAATTTGCTAAACAAAAACCATTTTGTAATTTCACATAATTGCGAGATCCTACAAAATAATAATCTTTAGCATCTCCAACTATAACTTCTTTTTCCCCATCCGAAACGGCAAAATTATTACTACTTAAAGCAGCTTTACAAATATAATATTTATCACCAATAAATTTTTGAAGCTCGCATTTTTCCTTTTCTAAATAATTAAATAAAGGATATTGAAATGCTATTTGATTTTCACCATCTGTAAGCAATATTTTTTGATCAAATTTTAACACACTGTAGAGCCTAAAATTGTCAACATAGGCACTTATGTCAACTTTCTCCTTTGTATTTATATCAATAAGGTATTTATTCCAAAAAAGAATCCCTTTATCACCTCGAATAGAGATATTATAATAAAATAAATCATCTTCTATAATTGGCAAACCTAACTCTTCTGTGAGATTTGTAACTTCAAAATTTTGAAGATTTATGCTAACTAAATCATAGTATCGTTTTTCTTCTTTATAAATGGGAACAAAACCATACAAAACATCATTATACTCATACCATTCTACTGACAAACAACCTAAATCTTGAGTGTGCTCAATCACTCTCATTTTTCTATATCCGTCAACTTGAGTAGTATCTAGCACTACAATATCTTGATCATCAAAAGTATAAATATAATTATTTGATTTTTTCAATAAAGATGTACGTATTCCATTTTCATTGGCAGTTGATGAAATATTTTGATTATGAGCATGAATACTATCCGAAACTTCGTACAAAGGAAAAGTCAATTGTTCTAGATTACAATAATACGCCTTATCGTCTTTTAATACCCTATTAAAATATCTATAAGTCATACTATCTTTATGTGTTAATCTTGACAATTCATTCAATTTATAATCATACACATAGGTAGCATTGTCATGATTTACAAAAACTAATTTGGATTGAATTTGGTCAAGTAACCAATTTTCTTGTGGGATTCCTAAATCAGTAATCTCATGTGTGTATATATTATAAATGTGGTGATCTCCAATTGTAGTATAAAGATATAAACTGTCTGTAATAAAATTTCCATTATGGCTATCATCAACTTTAAGAGTATCTAAAAATAAAAGAGAATCCTTATTCAAATCATATTTATAAAAAACATTCAATTGATTCCAATTCATTTGATCAAATGTCTGCTTAACCATCAAAATTGATGAACTACTTTTTAGTTTGTCCACAAATGAAAATTGAGGTAATCTGTGTTTTATGGTATCTATGGTTCCATCCTGATTAATAAAATAAAGAACACGCTTATCACTCAATTCTGAAGTTATTTCATATGGTTGATGTTGGTAAATTAACCCTGTAAAATTTGTTTTGTAAAATTGACGATGTGAGAAGTCAAATTTTATTTTAACTCCAGTATTTAATTGATCGATAACCGAGTAGTATTCATTGTTTATTTCTTCGCCATTTATTACCAAATTACCATGTATATATGGAGATTCGTATTGACCTAATAACGAATCGTTTACTAAAGAAAATATATAGAATTCGTTTGTGTTTATTATGTAATACTCTGAACCTGAAAAGAATGCAATTGGATCTTGGTAAATGCTAGGCCATGGCAAGTTATCTACCCTTCTAGTCTCGCCTGTATGAAAATTCTGAAATATCAAATGGTCTCCGTAATAAAACATGATATATGTATCATTTATATCTGTTCGGATGGTCTTACCTTCTACGCAATATGGTACATCAGACTCAAAATATTTATACAATTGTCCTTCATCATTCACAGTCAAAACATCTAAATTATATTCACCATTATCTACCAATAGATATTCATCAGAACCAGCTACAAAATGCAAAGATTTCCTGTCTGTCTTGTATTCTGTCAACTCTTTTAAAGTTTCTTGGGCATATATTTTCTCTTCTGAAAACAACAAAATGGTGAGTAGTAAAATGGCTATTTTTTGCATGATGAAAATGTTTTTTCTTGTAATAAAATAATCAAGTGTATATTCTCACAGCATTGACCCCCTTGTTGGCGCGAAGCTGACCCCTTTTAGAAGTGGGCAACAAAACTAAATTTTTATTCTTAAACTTTTACCTTTTAAGTCAAATTTAAAGCATTTTGCTAGTATTCGATCGAGTAT
>JBGSOH010000297.1:0-9438 GCA_041739205.1 Saprospiraceae bacterium | reverse complement strand
TACATATTATTCGATGCGAAAATGTCTTAAAACCCTGTATTCTTTTGGGTCTCTGCGTTATTTGAAAATTTGGGTATTTCACATATGATACTTTTATGCACATAGGCTGATACTTTAATGCATCAGTCGACGCTAGTGGGAACTCGTGGGAACTCGGTGGGAACTCGGTGGGAACTTAGTGGGAACTTAGTGGGAACTCAGTGGGAACTCAGTGGGAACTCGGTGGGAGTATAGTCGGAACGTGTAGGGAGCATGTAGGGAGTTGATAGGGAGTAAGTACCTAGTTGGTACGGAGTAACTAAGAAGTTTCAGTTTTGTTCCATTTATTGAAATCCATGGTTATAAATTGAAATAAACAATATGGTAATAGCTAAAATTAAATAAGAGCATGTTCTACTTCGACGAATTCATGAAAAATAACTTTCCCATGATATGGCTTATTTGACAAGTATAAAACAAAATGGAAACTTCCATTAAATTACGTTCATTTGATTACTTTTGCACAAATAATAATAACGAATATATGTACACTCGTAGACGATATGGTTTTTGGATGACCTTTAACTGGAGTAAAAAACCATTTATTTATGGACTAGTCTATGCTTCAGTATTGACTCTTATCTTTGAATATCTGTTTCATTACCAAAATTTTGATATTTCTGTTAATTGGCAACCTATTAGTGTCTTGGGTATCGCTGTGGCATTTTATTTAGGATTTAAAAATAATGCGAGTTATGATAGGACATGGGAAGCTAGGAAAATATGGGACTCTATTGTCAATAATTCTAGAAGTTTTGGAGCTGCGGTAACTAGTTTTGTGCAAGGCGAACATAGTGATATTATAAAAAGAGAGTTGATATTTAGACATATCGCTTGGCTCACTTCATTGCGGTATCAATTAAGACTTGCCAGAGAATGGGAACACACAGAGTACAGGATTAAAGGGAAGTATAGTCCTGTGATATGTGAAGGATATTTTGATCAACTAGAGGCAGAGGTAAAGGGTTTGATCGATCATGAAGAGTTCGCATTGTATGAAGGTAAGGCTAATATGGCGGCACAACTATTAAATACTCAATCAATGAGATTGCAAGCATTAAAGGACAAAGGATATTTTGAAGATTTCAGACACATGGAATTTTACGCGCTTATTAAAGGGTTTTATGATAATCAAGGAGCGAGTGAACGCATCAAAAACTTTCCTTTCCCACGTCAATATGCGTCAGTGGCACTGTGGATGACGCTTATATTCTGTTTATTGATCCCATTTGCATTGCTAAGTGTATTTCATAATCAGGAAAGTCATACAGTGTGGCTTACTATACCATTTGCAGCTTTATTGATTTGGGTATTTTTTTTGATGGAGATGATAGGTGATTTTTCTGAAAATCCTTTTGAAGGAACTTACAACGATGTGCCTATCTCGACGATTGCAAGAGGAATAGAAATTGATCTTAAAGAGATGATAAATGAAAAAGATATTCCAAAAGCATTAACTGCGGATAATGGATTTTTAATGTAAAATATCAGGTTCATAATAAAATACAGTTGCACCAGAGCTTAATGATTTTGTTTTGATGAGTTTCAATGTAATTCTTTCTGCGATTTGGTCAAAAAGCTTCAGTCCTTTTCCTTCGATAATGGGGTGAATGCATATTTGTAATTCATCAATAAGCTGACTGTTTAAAAGTTGGGTAATCAAGCTCCTACTTCCTACAAGGATGTTTTTGTCTGCTTGTTGTTTGAGTTCCAAAACTACTTCGTTAAGAGGTTTTTTTGCGAGTTCGGCACTTTTCCAACCAGTCTCATTTAAAGTATTGGAAAAAACAAGTTTTTGAATTTTGTCTATAGAAATTGCAAAGTCGTCCATTGATTTTTCACCTGAAGGGTTTTGTAATAGTGTTTGCCAAAATTGCATAAGTTGGAAGGTGGTCCTTCCATATAAAATTACGCCTCCATCATCTATTAGGTCGGCATAATGTTGATGTAGTCCTTCGTCAGCTATTCCTGTCGTATGATCACAAACACCATCGAGTGTCATATTAAATGCTGCAATTACTTTTACCATATTTACTTTTTTTATTTGTCTGTTTTGTGTTTATACTAAATTGACTACTTATGTTAAAAATTAATTCTTTGGCCAATATTCATCCACTGTATTTTTTCTAGGGCATCTTCATGTTGTTCTCTTAAAATTTGTTCAGGATAGAATATAGGCTCATCACTTAGGTCAAAGGTGCCATAATGCATTGGAATCCATAGTTTTGCATTTAGATCGTGAAATGCCTTGATAGCATCTGATGGTCCGGTATGTGCGGGACGCATAAACCATTGTGGTTCGTATGCACCAATTCCAATCATCGCCATATCTATTTTATAATCATTTCCAATATCTTTAAAATGTTGTCCATACCCACTGTCGCTGGCAAAATAAATTGTTTTTTCGGTAGTCTTGTCTTGTATCATAAATGAGCCCCAAAGGTTTTTATTGGTGTCAGTGAGCCACCTTCTTGACCAATGCTGAGAAGGTAAAAAGTCAATAGCTATTGTATCTGCTGTGTTGTATCTTTGGTACCATCCAGCTTCTTGGATTTGATTTTTCACTCCCCAACCTTTCAGTATTTTTCCAATTTCTAATCCAGTAAGAATTAAAGCTTCAGGATTGAGTTTTGCGAGTTGTTTTATACTATTTTTATCTATGTGGTCACGGTGGTTGTGCGAAAGCAAAAGATAATCTACATTGGTCAGTTCCGACAAATTGAGAGGGACATTGGTGTATCGTTTTAAAAATCTGTTTGGAGCTAATACAGGATCAATAAGCAGTCGTTTGCTATTAATGTCCAAAATAAATGAAGCATGACCAAGTGAAATAACGGCATTGTTGCTTTTATCTGAAATGTTTTCTATAAGTTGAAAACTGAGAGGTGATTGTTGGGCTTTTTTGTGTTTGGATAATGGCTTTTCGCTTCGCATCCATCTAAAGGCTTCACTAAAACTCTTTATATCATCACCGTATATGTTTGTATATAAGCCTTTAGCGTTTAATTTGTTGCCTGTCCAACCCTGCTTTACAAAATTTAAATCACTATTAAATCTTTTTAACATCATTTGAATAATTGAAAACAATATTAGTAGTAATGAAATTTCGATGAGAATGTTTGATGCACTAATGTTTACGGAAACTCATAAGCTGTAACTAATCTCCCAAATGTGTCCAAATGGATCTTTTAACTTTCCCATTCTCCAGTCTTCTTCTGTAGTCATTGGACAAATTACAGTAGCACTACTTTTTACTGCCTTTTCAAATATTTCGTCTGCATTTTTAGTTTGTAAAATGATTCTGAATGAGGTATTAGATATAGAGTTTGGACTTAGATTTCCATTTTCGTATTCTTCATCACCACAATAAAATGTTGCTTTTTCTATTTCTATAATAGATGATATTTTCTGATCTGGTAATTCATACCGTTTAGTTTCAATGGCTCCCAAAGCGGATACATAAAATTCCAAGGCTTTAATCCCGTTTTCTACTGTCAAAAATGGTATTATGGTGGTAACATTATTTATACCCATATAGCAAAATTAATTTGTTTTTCATTTTTAATATAAGAATCTCTAATTGATTTGTAAAAACTATTTGCAATTTCTAAATATATAAGGTTGATTAAAAACTTCAATAAAATTTGAAAATTCTTCTATATTTTATGGTGCAAATATATAGAAACAATAGGATTATTAAGGAGAAAAACGGTTTTTGCTTGGTATTTTCATCCAATTATTTTTAATGTTTCAATTAGTCCGTTTTTTAGTTCTAAATGATATGAGAGAATAATTGTACTTCCTGGAAAGTTGCCTGATACTTCTACTTTAAGGATTTCTTCTTTCATAGCATAATCTAGGGGTTTCATTGTGGCTTGATAATCTTTATTGGCTTTGTCTATCCAGTTTTCTATTTCATTTCTGCCGTTGTGCGTTTTGCCCTCGTCAAAAACTATGGCAGTTTCTGTAAAACAATTTGCATAAGCAACGCTGTCAAAATTGTTTTGTGTTTTTACTAATTCTTCTAATACTTTTGGTAAGTTCATTTTTTACGTTTTTAAGATTATTAAATTGTTGGTATAGTACCACCATCGATTACAAAATTTGTTCCTGTTAAATAATTAGCTCTTGGCGAAACCAAAAAACCAACTAATTCTGCTACTTCTTCTGATTCGGCAGGTCTTCCAAAAGGTATTCCACCTAAAGCATCCATTACACTTTGTTGAGCTTCTTCAACAGTACTATTCGCATTCCTTGCAATTTCGCCAAGCCACGCTTTCGATGCTGTCGTATTGATCCATCCTGGCGAAACAGTGAGCACACGAACACCTTTTGGCGTCACTTCATTTGATAAGCTTTTACTGTAATTAATCAATCCTGCTTTCGCACTTGCATAAGGCAATGTAGAATCGTAGAGAGGTAGTTTTCCTTGAATAGAAGCAATGTGAATGATAACACCACTTTTTTGTTCAATTATTTGTGGTAAAAATCCTCTATCCAGTCTCACAGGAGCAAGCAAATTAGCTTGCAGGGTTGATTCCCAATCTTCGTCCGTTAATACAGCAAAACCACCAGCAGGAGTTACTGAAGAACCAAGGTTGTTTACTAAAATGTCAAGCCTGCCATAAGTCGAAAGTACTTCACTGACTACTTTTTGTGCATCTTTTGCCTTGCTCAAATCGGAAGGAATGAAATGCAAATTGTTGTTTTCTTTTTCAGGTGCGTTTCGTGCTGTAATAATAACTGTTGCGCCAGCTTGTAAAAGTCTTTCTGCAATTGCTCTTCCAGCACCTTTTGTACCACCTGTTACCAAGGCGATCTTACCCGATAATTCATTGTTGAAATTAAACTCTTGTTCCATTTTATTAAATTATTTTGATGCAAAATTGGGCCTTATAAGCGATATACGCAAGTACGGAATATCGAATTGCATAGGGTTAAAATTTTCCCTATTGCACAAATTGATACATTCAATTACCTTTGTATTATGAAAGTTAGAAAGATTCAGTTGAACTTAAATTGTGGTCTCGACCTCATTGGTGAAGTACTCTATGGCAAATGGAAGATTCGTTTGCTGTGGTTCATACATGAAGGACATAAACGTCCTAGTGAACTACAGCGGAAAATCCCAGAATCTTCGCGAAGAGTTCTGAATATTCAGTTGAAAGAGTTGGAAGAACATCAATTAGTATCAAAAATTATTTATCCTGTTGTTCCGCCCAAAGTGGAATATTCACTTACAGATTTTGGAGAGACTTTAATTCCCATAATTTCTGCCTTGGGCAATTGGGGAAATGAACATGAAGAGCGATTGAGGACAGTTATCTCGCAATCGACGGAAAGTTTGTCGAAATAACAATTTGAAAGTTCGACGTACGATAATTTAAAAATTATTGAATTCAAGCACCTTTTTTGACAGGTCCAAATAATCTTTGTTTTAACTCAGGGAAACGGACAAATGCTGTGATCCAGACTAGAATTTGAATTGTAACCGCTATGGCAACCGGTTGTTGGTGTTGCAAATGTGTGGCGATAGCTCCACCCATGTATGCGATTAATAATAATGCACCCACTACACCTGTGCGAGGGATGATGAAGAGAATCAAAGAGATGGCTTCGACAATTCCAATGAAGAGATAAGTAGTGGCATCAAATCCGATGGCTGTTGCTTGTTCTAGCCCTGCTTCGTTTTGAGTAAGTTTCAAAAAAGCACTCATAGTAAATACAAATCCTAAGATGGTGGTTAGAATCCACCCGATGATACTGATTGTTTTCTGTGACATATTTTAAATTTTTATTTATGCTGCAAAGTTCCGCTTATTATCAATACCTTTGATATCTGTTACAAAAAGGATAGTACTTACAAAAAGAATAGTATATGGAAACACATTCGATAGAAAGTTGCGCAAAAGCCAAAATGGCTATCAGAGATACCTTAGATATCGTGGGCGGAAAGTGGAAATTGGTATTGATCTCTGTTTTGCGAAGTGGTAAAAAGGGATTTAATGAACTATCTAGAGAAGCAGGCATTTCCCCACGTATCTTGTCCAAAGAATTGCAAGAATTGGAAATGAACGGATTGGTCAGTCGCAAAGTCTGTGATACCAAACCCGTGACCGTACAATATGAATTGACACCTTATAGTGAAACTTTAGGTGATGTCTTAATTGCTATGGAAAAATGGGGATTTCAGCATAGGAATAAAATTATGCATGGGATGGAATAAAATAGCGTTTTATTAACTCCAATAGATTAATTCTACTTTGTTAGATTTTGATCAGCAGTCATTTCTAAGCCAGAAAAGGCTTGATTAATAGTACTGTAATTTTGAATAGGTAACTCCTTCAACTGAAACATCAAAATTTTCACTCCATCTTTAATACCAAATTCCTATGTTCTGTATCGTCAACGTTTAAAGCATTTTTAGGTGTTGTCATCCAACCAACCTTGTTAATCACAAATTTAAACAAATGCGTTTGACTCTTTTCGAATGTTGACTTGGGCACCCTGAGTTCAAAAGTATTATTGCCTTCTTTTGTCATTTGGAACTTGTCGTTGTCAACATTCCAATCATTAAACGAACCGACCACCGAAATGCTTTTTATAAGTTTTGCATCTAAGTTTTTTGGATGTTTGTAGGTAAATATTACTTCATTCTTTTTGAGTCGATATCCATATGTAACGCCTTTTGTTTGGCTCTCTTTTTTTAAATCTTCGGCAATTTTTAGCACTGTATTGAATAGATTTCCATAAGTTTCTTCTGCGTTTTGGTTGATAATGATAACAATACCCAATTGTTGTTCAGGGTAAACTGCAAAAAAGGTTTGATTTCCGTAAGATCCTCCTTGTTTATGACATAAGATCCCATTTTCTGTTACTAAAATTCCGTCCCAAAAGTAGCCAAACCAGTGTTGATCGCTGTTAGGAATATTTCGTTGCGTCTCTTGAACAATTTTATTTTTGGTATCTAATTCAAATGCTAAAAATTTGATTAAATCGTTCATGGTCGATTTTCTACAACCACCTGCTCCCCATAAATTTGTAAACAATGTTGGCATTAATTCATTATTACCATTATATCCGTTTGCAATGCTGTGATCTATTTTTAAATTTAGTTTTGTAGAATCCATTTTTAGTTTTGAAAAAATGTTTTCTTGCAAAAGTGATTCATAGCTTTTTTGATAAACATGTTCTAAAATTAAGGCAGACAACTCAAGGCTCGTATTGCTATATTTTTCGATTATTCCCGGAATAGTATCTAATTTTAAAGTTTTTAAGCCTTCTAAAAATTGAATTTTGTCAAACGATTCATCCATTTTTCTAAGGTGAAAGACCGTACTGTCATTTTTTATTTTTTTAATAGCGCTATTGTCGGGTAACTCTTTGTCAAAAGCTGATTTAAAACAAATTAGGTTTTTAATTTTTACGGGAATAGATTGATACTCCAGATTAGGATATGATCCATCAAGATGTTTTCTAATGTCATCATCCAAATTTATTTTTCCATCTAAAACGGCTTTGGCCATCAGCGTTCCTGTAAATATTTTTGTAATAGAAGTAATTTCGAAGAAGGTGTGATTTGTTGCTTTGTTGCCTTTCCCTTTATCTATCTCACCAAAATGATTCGTATAAACTTGTCCATCTTTGATGATACCAATGGATACGGAATTTGCCTTTGATTTTTCAAGGAGCATTTTTGCATTTTCATCTACAGTAAGATGTAATTGCTTTTTAGATTTGTTGCTATCTTGGGCAAAAGTTGTAAAGCTGAATAAGGTCAATAGTAGTATAATTGATTGCTTCATTTATTTTTCTTATTTGTTGAGTTGTGGTATTATTAATTTTTGCACTACAATAATTCAATCTCCAGTGTAAAAGCTCATCTTTGGTAAATAAGCATTTAATATTACTATTTTTATGCCAACATTGATTATATGCGTCTATTGAATGTAAAAAAGTCAATCAAAATTGCTGGATTTTTATTTGACTTATTTTTTGTGACTCAAGTCTTTTATCCATTGAATCGCTTCTTGTACAGGTACTGGCGATTCAGAGAAGGAAGTATTGTGCCCAAGCTCAGGAAACAATCGATAAGTATATTTTTTGCCGACCGCAGTTAGTTTATCTAGATTTTCCATACAAATTCCAACTGGTATCTGAATGTCTTTCCCACCAAATATCCATAGCCCAGGGATTGTGAGTTTACTAAGTTGTACATGTGGATTTGTTTCAACAAACTGATACTTGTCTGGGGCATTTTTTATATAATTTCGAACATCAGATTCTGTATGTGTATTCCAAAAGAGCTCATCCCCATTTGTGTAGAATTGAAATCTTAACTGTTCGAGTGTGCTGATAACTGGTCCACTAAATATAACCATAAAATTTACATTTTTATTCATTTCGGCAGCCAAAGGAATGATCCATCCCGCCTGACTGAAACCAATCAATCCAACAGATAGATTCTCATTTTTCAAGAAAGTGCGAAATGTATTTATAGCTTCACTAGCATCTTGTGACAATAGATTCAGATTACTTGAATCATTATTATTAGTACCAACCGAAGGTCCTACATATACACCACCTGATGCTCCAACTCCACGTTTATCATACGTCAATACAGCAATACCTTGTGCAGCCAGTAGTTTTGCAAATGCTATTTCTCTTTTTACAGGATCAGACCCATGTACGATTACAACAGCGGCACATGGATTTTTAGGTTTTACTATTGAGCCTGCAAGCGTGTCGCCCTGACTCAGAAAAGTCACATCTTGAATGTTGTAGTCCATGGATTGAGCATCTAACAAATTTGGTAAAATGATTAATAATAACCAAAGCAAAAGGTTGGATAAATAATTAAAGTTCATCATCGTTTATTATATGTAGCAATGTAACGCTAGAAAAAATTTATGCGTTACATTTTTTTAAGTCGTTTATGTTAATCAATGTCATTAAAGCATAGATGGCCAAAAGGAAAAATGTTTTTTCTAGAAATTGGCATATAGTTTTATTTTAATTCAAAGTTTCTTACTCATTTTTCAAAGGTACAAACCATTTAGTCAATTGGTCGGAATCACTGTTTGCTATTTTTTTCAACTTTATATGACGAATCGTTTTTCTTGTTCCTTCTAATATTTTGGAAGTGTCGCCAAGTTTTTCAATATTTTAGGTAAACCCAATTGTCACATAATTTTTATTGACCATAAAATACGCAAAGTCTTTTTTCGTTTTAAAAATAGGCCTGCTCCATTTGAACGCTTCCACTACGTTTTGCACGTTTTGATGAATGATGGTTCGCACAACTTGCATGATCTCCTTTTGTTCAGTTAGCGTATTGTGTATATATTCGGTTACTTGTGTGTTGGATTTTTTATTCAGTTTTACCTTGTATGAAGACTT
>JBGSOH010000293.1:0-30503 GCA_041739205.1 Saprospiraceae bacterium | reverse complement strand
TGGTCAATAAATCGTTGAAGTCTGCGATAATTCGACTTAGCTTGAGCTTTAGAGCCCATAGCAACCGAAATTTTGACAAGATTAACTGTTCCTACTTTTAGGATCGATAAGATAAATAATGCGATTAAATCAGTTCGCGGTGTTGTTAATGTTGGTAGGTTCTGATACAATTCCCAGGCAAAATTATTACTTTTGCCTGAAGCCATCGTGAATTATGTTTTAATTGTCTATTAATCAAACATTTACGAATGGCTTTTTGTTTTTTTGTCATGTACTAAGAAAAGAAATATAAGTTTTTATGATTAATTATATAGAAGCAAGTTTAGAAGCCATTGTCGCCCATTATATCGGCAGTCATTCAGAAGGTGAAGATATTACCTTTTCTCAAGACGTGCTTTCAGTAGATGATGAAGAGCTTTATCAAATACTGTTTAAGTATTTTATGACTCACTTTAAGGAACCAGAATTCTTCAACTTTACTTTTTCTTCTGGTGAAATAGAGTTAAATCCTATTTTTAATTTTATTGCCAATATTTTTGATGATCCAACATGTATCCACGAACAATCCGTCAAAATAGCTAGACATCTATATGAAAAGTCTAAGCACCCTAATATTAAATCAGGAGAATTATACATCTCTTATTTTAAAAATGTACTTGTAGATGATGAATTGGTAGATGCTGTTGGTATATTTAAAACTGAAAACAAAGATCAGTTTCTAAAACTTGATACTAAGAGTACTGATTTCATTCTTACCAAAGATGTGGGTACTAATATAGGAAAGCTAGATAAAGGCTGTCTTATTTTTAACACTGAAAGAGAAAGTGGATTTAAAATTTGTAATATTGACCACAGTAATAGATACAAAGAAGCAGCATATTGGCGTGAAGAGTTTCTTATGATTACAGCAAGAGCAGATGATTACCATCAAACAAAAAACTATATCCAAGCTACCAAAAACTTTATTAAAGATAGAATGTCAAAGGAGTTTGACACTGACAAAACAGATGAAGCCGCTGTCATGAATCGCTCATTTGAATACTTTAAACATCAGGAAAAGTTCGACGCAGCAGAATACGAAGTCAGAGTATTTAAAGATGACAAAGTAGTAGAAGCTTTTCAAGATTATAAACAAGAGTACCAAAATACTAGATCAGCTTCATTAAACGATGAGTTTGATATCTCAGACTATGCTGTCAAAAAACAATCACGCGTATTTAAAAGTATCATAAAACTGGACAAAAACTTTCATATTTACGTCCATGGCGACAAAAACAAAATTGAAAAAGGAACAGATAATGAAGGTAGGAAATACTACATACTTTATTATGATGATGAAAGTTAATAGGTCTATCACCTAGAATTCACATCTATATATAAACATAAAAAAGGAGTCTTGAAAACAAAATTTCAAGACTCCTTTTTCTTTATTAATCAGATATTGATTTTATATCTTTCCTAATCCTAATTGATATTAAACCTCAGTGTCAATCCTGACCGTATGGTAGTGACCGGGAAGTTTAATGATGTCTTTGGTGTTATCTTAGAATAATCAAAATAAAATCTAAGTGAAAGATTTTTGTTAACATCATATTCTATGGTAGGATTTAGGGTGACAGTCTTGCTACCTCTGTCCGCTTGTGCACTAATACCTGTCAAAAGATCATATACTTGTGAAAGATCGTCCCTTAGTGAGTAGCTCAAATTAAATCTTAAATCTCTACCTTTAGCAACAGTGGTTCTTTTAACCTTGTTATCCGGTTCTGGAGAGTCATCATCTGGTTCACCGTCCTTTTTCTTCTTTTTCTTAAGGGATTTTTTCTTCTTGCTAAAAGCTTTGAAGTTTTTAATTACATAACCACCACCTATAACGATCTCTTTACCTTTATTCTCACGCAATTGTGATATACCCAATTCTAGATTTCTAGTCGTTTTGTACTCAAAATCTATTTTCATATCCTTCACCGTCTTGACACTAATACCTATTACTGGCACAAATTGTTCTTGGATACTTACTGTCGGTATTTCTATTTGTGAATAGTAATTATTATTGGGTGACAACTCTACGAATGGATCTAATGAATTATAGTTTGGTTGTGTTTCGAATCTACTTACCCTAATAGTAGATGAATAACCGTGTTTGATCGTAATATTAGAGAAAATATCTTTAAACATTTTCAGTCGTGACAGTCCATTATAATTTAGTTGCCAGTTAGGCCTTGGAATATAATTACTTTTAGAGAATTCCTTTTTCTGATCAAGTTCAATATCAAATGCTGACTTATTTGTGTAGGCAGCAATAAACGCAGCTACATTGACATTATTTTGAGATGGGCCATAACCTTCTACATATTCTGGATCTGAAGGGTGTAAACCAGGGTTTTCAATATTTGGTAATCGCCTTGAAATAATTTCTCTATTGGATTTAAAGGTATTATATAAATCAAAGCTATTTCCAAACAGCGTATTTAAGGCATAATAAGACGCGTCAAATGTTCCTACATCAAACCTTGCTTGTTGCATAAACTCCCCATTTTCACTAGCTTTTGTCCTAAAGACTTCAGTATGGTTTTCTGTATAATTCCGTTTGAAACTTATGTCTACACTAAAATCTTTAAACGGTTCTACAAGCAATTTTACATCCAGTGTCTGTCTTTTGTTTTGAGATAACTCTCCATTAAAATTTAGACTTGGGTTAAACCATCCTTGATTTCTAATCAACCAATTATTCTCTCCCACTAAATTTGGTTGTACGCCCGCTATAAAATCCCATCCTGGTGCTGCAAAACCTTCACTCTGTCCGAGCAAACTAGATTGCGGCATAAAACCAGGAATAATTGTACTTCGTTCTTCCTTATAATTAAACTTTACCGATCTAATTAACATCAATGGCCTAAACAGTACTCTTTCGGCCAATGAAGGATCCTTCGGTTCGTTTGCTTTATCTGTTTTCTTTTTTGGTGCCGGATCTGATCCATCGGCAGCTTCAGGAGATACCTCCATCTGAGCTTTGTCTCCATCTTTACCCGTTGACCTCGCTTTGCTAGGAGATTGTCTATTCCTGGCTGCACGCGGTGCTTTACCGGTTTCGATAGATTTTAAGTATGATGACTTATTATATAGTTTATCAAAACCAAAAGTCATATTAACGCCTGCGTTCTGACCATTTCTGATTGTATTTCCTAGTGGTGTACCTAATGCATCAATCTGTATTAACGCACCTGCATCCCAAGCATAGTCTGCTTTATAATCTACACCCGCTTGTATCCAGTCAAGTATAGGAATACTTTTGAATGGTAATTTATAATTTACAGAAACATTGTGCGTATAGTTTTTACTACGTCCCAATCTTTTAAAATTCTGATTTCTATATTTCTGTGCATAATTAGGATCATCATTGGCTATCACCTCACTATATAAGTTGCCATTTTCATCTACCCTTGATCCATTTTCGTCTACCCAATCTCTACCGTCTGCAGTATTCGCAATACCAGTCTGTCTCAACTGGTCTACGACAGAATTTGTATTGGCTCTAAAATTAAACCTTAGTGATCTTGTAAGGTCCCAATCCAAGACATAATTTCGTTCCCAACTCAGACGATTATCATCAAATACAAATACGGGTTCGACAGGGAGTCTAAAAGTCCTTGAATTGTTAATATTTATTACCCTTGTCGTAAAAGAAAAATTACTTGGCAGTAAGCTAAAGTTAAAATCTGATAGTATCTTTAATGCCTTAACTTTGATAAACTTGAATGGTTCTATATAATTGGACTTTCTAGCGTATACATAATCTAGTCCAATAGTCCTATTGGTGGATTTATCTTCTTTGATTATTGGATCAGATTTGATATTTTCTGTAAATGCATATGAAGCACTTATATTGGATGGCGACCAAGGTTTAGATCCATCTCCAGCTTGTACCTTTACGTTTGTTACATTAAAGGTTTTGATGGTGATTTCTTCCCTTGACACATTTCTTATCGAATCCTTTTCAGCCTGAGTATCTACAAGATTTAATTTTTCTTTGACAGTCAAGTCTAAGTCAAATGGATCAAATTGCGGTGTTATATAAGTTTTTTGATATTGTGCATAGACAGGTAAGGTTATCTTAAGTGCCTTTGGCAGTAATTTACCTGCGTCTATATTAGTAGCAATATCGTACTGAACTGTTTCTTCTCTGTTTCTTTCCATCAGTCGTTTGTCCAATGCCCCGAAACCAATACTACTATAATTACCTGCTATATTTAACTCTCCTAAATCAGCCATTTGTACCTGCATTTTTGCCTGTGCAGCAACACCTCCTGACTCTTCAAAACCAGTTACTCTTAACTCATTAATCCACACCTCACCATTAAAAACTTCGCCACCTGTTGCTATATTCCTCACCCCAATCTGAAATGCCTTGATCACTCCGAGAGAAGGATTGCCTATCATACGGATCTTGTCGCCCCTACCCTCATTTATAGCCAGTTCTACTGTATCGGAATTAGGTATGTTATTTCTTATTCGCAGCCTTTTTAATTCAAGTAAACTATCCAAAGGAATATTTACGTAATTACTATCTGGCCAAATATTGGATGGATTCTGATTATTTTCTTTTGAAATGATAAGTGGCAACTCATATTCATAATAATTATTTGCTCCCTCTTCTTTTCTTCCATTATCAAAATCCTTTCCTAGTCGCACAACAATGGCAAGGTTTTTATCTGCTATATCTGTTACACTTCCTAAAGCTTTTTCAGCATGGACAAACATTTGAAGTCTTTTATATAGCGTTAAATTTACCCTTGCTAACTTACTGACGCTGACTTGGCATTTTGGGGATAATTTCTCAAATTTTAATACCATGGACCTTTCATCCTGCAATAAATTGGCTACTGTACCGAATGATTGAGTCCTTACCACTCCTTTGGGTGTCACATAATTAAATGGTTGTTTTCCAGAATTTTCTTCTACTCCCACATCATCCACATTAAAGACTACATCTGTAGTCCCTGCATCATTTGAACAGTTTGGTTTTTGTCTTCTCCATTGACTTCTCTGAAGCTGGAATTCTGCAAGTCTAAAGGTTTTCGGTTTACTAAAGTTTGTCATGTACATCCTCATGAACTGTATAGATCGGAATCCTCCCACTGAGCCCTGTGTACCAGTAAATGAGTTTATAGGTATTTGAAATCTATACCATTTTTCTTTTGCCCCGGTAGGACTTGTCACTATCACAGATTGTCGATAATAGTTGCCTAATAATGTGGTGTCTAGCTCACCACTATTATTTTTAATTTTAATCTTGTATTCATAGAATGCTTCTGTTTGGTCAAGTGATTTATTATTATTTAGATCCTCCGTATCTGGATATCTATTTCCTCTTACAAATTGGTCCTGGTTGCTATTATTTAATGGAGCATTGCCTTGCGGACCATTAAATTCTTTCATCTTTACTAATAGATTTGATTGATTAGCAAAGTCTGGATCATTAAAAAATTTGAAATTATCATTAGCTGGGTCTAAGGTAACTTCTGGAATACCTGCCAGTTGGTTTTCTTGCAACCACGTACTATATTTTTGTTGTTCTCCTGGATCACTTAGACCATCGAAACCTAGATCCTGTACAGGACCATCTTGTAAATCAAAACCGTTTACCAATGGAATACTAACTGTAGCTCTACCATATGCTGTACCCGATGTCGGTACATTTCGTCTAGCCGTAGGAATAGCGTTTTCAAAAAACAAAAAGTTGTCTTTAATAATATCTTCTGAGACACTTCCGAGATTAAAAATTATTTCTCCTTCTTCGTCAATATCATGTTGATCATCTCTTCTTGCCATGAAAGGATTAAGCATCCAAAACTCAATATTTTCATAATTGGCTGCTTCGAAATCTGCATTTTGGAAATACCTTGTTATACCTGCCCATCTACTTTTGGGTTCGTTAAGAACTATTTTATTATCTCTTATCGTAAAACCCTTTGTATATCCTGATATCCCTCCCATATTGTCAAAATTATATGGACCACGTTCAGATGGATAGTAACTTAGGTCAAAAGTAAATAATTGATTCTGACCAGGTTGCACTTGCCTATTTGTAAAGAGTTCATTTTGGTTTATCGATCTTGTGTAAGGATCTGTATTGTCTTGTTGTGTTCTAGGCGTACCGAAATCTAATACATACCAATTTAGCCTAGCCCTATTTGCACCATAAGTCAAATTATTTTCTAGAAGTCCTTCGCCACTTCCAAAATTTGATGGTGTGCTTGCCAAGGACCACAAATTGGCGTTAAAACCTCCTAAGTTCAGATTAGTAATGGCTCCTTCAAAGTCGTCAATATTGGCTATCCCTGTATCATCAAATCCAGTATTTATAGCCTTAGCATGACCAGGAATGATCCCCGCTGCTTCTGCTGTCAAATTGATATTTGATTTTTCAGCAGTACTGTAGAAAGGTAATTTGTCTATCATCTTGGTGACCCAAGGGACTTCGTCATTATAATTGTAATCAAGTCCAAATATCTTATTATTTATAGGGTCATCACCAATATTTACTTTTTGGGTAAATGGTCGTTCTGCCAATCTTAAGAATGTGGCTCCTAAACTAGATTTTTTATTAAATTGGTACTCTGCTCGGATACCCATCATGTTTTTTTGCTGCAAGCTAAACAAAGAGTTGTCTTCAAAAGACACATTAATAGGTGTACCTTGTGCCAAGTATGCTTCATTTATGATTCTAAGTCTTCCTAAGGAGTAATCGATTTCATAATCTTGACCTTCTACGAGTTCTTTACTACCAGCAGTTACACGCACTGAACCTTGTGGAACGAATGGACCTAAAGGTATCTCCCCATTATTAGAAGTAGATTTGACCTTTCCAGTCATTCTAAATTTATTCCTTGTCAAATCTTGTCGTGCAATACTGATACTTGTATCATATAACTCCTGGAACCGATATTTTAAAATTGCTGCCGAATCCACAGAAAACACTGGAGTAATAAGACCTTTATTTAACTCTTTTTCTAAGACTTCTTTAGATAATTGCTTACCAAAGGGTTCCAAAACAGGAATTACAACTGCCCCACTTCGTTCAATAACAGTAATTCCAGGAAGATAATCAAAATATCCATCTGGCTGCGGATCGCCAAATCTATTTAGTCTATCAAGATTAAAAAGCTGTAAAAGTGGTAATTTATCAAGGTTTCCCTCTGGAATATATTTTTTTAATGTACCGTCTCTTCTATCATCTTCAAAAAATATATCAAACTCAAAATCTTGTTGATTTAGTGAAGTTGTTCTTAATGGGTACACATTTTTCATCATTAAGTCCCACATAGGAGCAACAACTAATGAGCCACTACTATTTTGTATTTTTGTTACCTGATTAGTAGATTTAAGAAGTTTCACAAAGTGGACTTTGGGTGGTTCAACCCTTGTAGTGTCTGTTTGATCTCCTGGTTGTACAGACGAAGCAGACAACTGACCCACTTGGAATAATGTGTCACAAATGGTCGTATAATAATAATTGTATGCCACCCCTAATACCTGATTTGGTCTAAGCCTAATATTCAAAGAGAGGGTACCTAACTTTGGGTGGTAGGTATATTCTGATGAAGATAGTCTCCTACCCCTGAATACCTCAAAGTCTCTAGTTTGCTTTAACCCAAATGATGTTAGCTGACTATTTACTTTATCGATATCTACAATATTGGGACTTTGGAGTATTTGTGCATAAATGGTATTGGCCCCATTTCTTGGTATGGGAATTCCTGTTTCGTCCTTTGTATTTCCATTAGGACTAAAAAAACTAGGATTTGATGTAAATTTATTGGGATCTGGCTCACCTAAATCTGAAATAGCCGCCACCATGTTAGAGTTATCCTGGTATTCTGGTCTATCATCAGATATCCAAACTTCTATTTGTGCTATCTGGTGCGATGTATTGATAAAAGGCAAGGTAGAAAGTGCTCTTTCGTATGTATTTCTGTTATAGTGCGATATAAAAAAGTGTCTGTTTTCATCATAGTCATCAGGATAAATTTCAAATTCCTGAATAGATGCACCATTTTCTACTTTTATATTATTTGCTCTTGATCTCTGCTGAGATAACAAACCTGTTACTCTCAACCGGCCAAACTGCAATTCAGTCTTTAAACCAAATAAACTTTGTGCCCCTTGGATAAGATTTCCTCTTAGTGGCAAACTTACATTTCCTGCTTCTATTTTTTTTATAATATCATCTTCTGAAAAAGCATCTGAATCGAAGGCAAGTTTTATTTGTCTATCAAAATCAAACTGAGATTGTGTATCATAATTAAATCCTAAGTCTAGCTTCTTGCCTATTTTACCATCCACGTTCATCTTGATCAGGGGCGTTGGGAAATCTGGTTGACTTTGTCTTTGTGCAGTAATTGGCAATGATGGATCGTCTCTACGACTATATAGCCATCCTATACTTAAATCTACTGTTCCTTGAGGTTTTATATTCACTTCCGTACCTCCAAATAATCTATCTATGAGACTATTCGTAAGTTCTACCTTGTCCATCGGGTCTATTTTGCCCGACCGTGATTTTTTGTCTGACTTTATACCGGCTAATGAATTAAAATATTCTTTCTCTTGCTCTTTTGATTTATATTCTAAATATTCTTCAAAAGTCATGTAAGTAGGCGTTCTGTAGAATTCGTTTCCTATTTTTTCATAAATAATATAATGGCCTGACACAGGATCATATTCTACTTTCTGCACAATTTCTTTTGTCGTAATATCAAAAGGGTTGGTCTGCTTATCTGTAATAAAGTCACCAGTCCTATCTTTTAGAGGGATAGTATCTACTAAAGTAGCAACCACAAAATCATTTGTATATGGATCTGGTAAGTTTTTTGAAGGCAGTTTTCCAAACATTGTAAATACTACCCCAACACAAAAACCAAATACTAAAAAAACCTGTTTTAAACTCATAAAACCTTTAAATTTTAGTTGATATCATTTGCTTTTTTACATAAAACACAAATGTACATCAGCGTATAACGACCAATTTTATTATTCTCGTATATTTTATTCTGAAAAAATGGGGAAATTAATTCATTTGCTTTAAAACTTGCTTAATTAGATCCTCTACCATCTCAATATTCGGATTTTTATCCAATACTGATTTTATCTGTTTTTCTACCACTGGTTTTGGAAATCCCAAAGCAATCAATGCAAATAACGCTTCATTTCTGATTGTATTGCTCTCAGGTGAAGATAAAATGACTTGCTCTCCGCCTGTTTCTTTGATTACCTTGTCTTTTAGATCTAAAATAATCCTCTTTGCTGTCTTGGGACCAATACCTTTCACTTTGCCAAGTGCCACTGCATTTTCATGAATTATCGCAGATTTTACTTCTTCTGGCGTCATATAAGATAATATTACCCTTGCGGTATTAACACCTACTCCTGATACTGATATTAATAATACAAATAAGGATCTTTCTTCATCATCAAAAAATCCAAACAAAGACTGTTCGTCTTCTTTAACATTGAGGTAAGTGAAGATTTTTATTTTTGATAAATTCTCAAGTTTAGAATAGGTGTTCAAACTTATGTTTACATGATACCCTACACCATTACAATCTACATAAATATATGTGGGTGTCTTGTGGGATATAGAACCATTGAGGTAAGCAATCAATATAATATCTTTTTGGTATGTTACAAAAAACTTTCTCCATTACAAACGGCCAAAATATCGGCTTTTGTATATAATCCGCAAAGATATTAAAATTATATATTTAAAAGATTTTTAATATGAATTTTTTAAGCACCATCAAAGTTAACTATATGAATGTAGCCTTATCAATAAATACAGAGAGGTGACACATTTATTAGACGTGTCACCTCTCTGCGATAAGTTTGAAATTAATATAACCTTATTTTATAACTAACTTCTTGATGCTATAGTTTTTGCCTGACTGAATTTTTACAAGATAAACTCCTCCAGGAAGATTGTTTGTTCTCAATGTCATTCTTTCTTCATTGCCATCTATTTTCATCAATGATGTATATATAACCCTACCATCAATATTAGAGATTTCGACATTTGCAGTGACATTATACGGTGAACTAGCAGCAATAATGACATAATCTTCTGCTGGGTTTGGTGTAAGCGTCACCCCGAAATAATCATTATTAATGTCTTCAGTAGAAACGGTTCCATCGCTGTTTATGACAGTCTCTATAGCTTGCGTACAAGTTTTGTCACCTTGACCATCTTCTGCTGCAATACAAGCTTGTGATGAATACTTAAATATATCTAATAATTCAAAATCATCAATTATCCAACCAGTAAAATCAGCATCAGGCGCTATGGTTGCATCTGTTGCAAATCTAAACTGGAACACTACGGTCTTTCCTACATACTCAGACAAATCTACATATGAGTCTGTCCACTCCTCTCCAGAGTAACCTGTAAAACCACTCAATGCCGGTACTGCAAGTGTTGCATAAGCAATCTCAGAATTGTATGCATTTCTAAAGAACTTTGACTTATCGACTACTTGTGGGATGCCACCATCAACAATAACTTCTAAAAATCCACCATCAAATCCACCTTGGGTATTATACTTGTGCCAGAATCTCATAGCAGGATTGGTTCCTGTGATGGTAAATGGTGTAGATATTAAGAGTGCATCTGTCTCGTTTACTACATTTATTACATGCCAAGAGACTTCGGGACTTCTGTAAATGTCATTGTTTGGTAACCAATCTTCTCCACCTCTATTTTTCTGAATATCCCACGTTAGTTCTTCATCAAAATTATCAAACGCTAGTCTTGTGGATTTATTTGTGTTACTTGTTTTAGTTTTATAAGTGATTTTATTTCTCTGCTCATATTCTAAATTACCCAAGCTAAATGTCAAAACATTACCAGATACTTCTGGCTCAATATTACCTGAGCCCGCTACATATGAAACACCATCTGGCAATTCATCCGTAACAACTACATTATTCTGTCTAGAAGGTATGTGGTTTATCGTGTTAATTTCTACATCTATCTCTCCACCAGCATCTACTGAAGCAGTTGCTGTTTTGGTTATTTTAAGCGTTTCAATAAGAGTAGGTAACACATCAAAATTTTCTGTACCATCATTTCTATCAGTTGTCAAACCACCATTTGCATAATAGCCCAAACCTCTTCTTGCAAATGACTCCCAAATTATTTTATTGTTTGCCTTGTTAAAGTGAAAACTATCTGCCCTTAAAATAGCATCTCTACCAGTTATAAAATTAGGATTACATGGTTGCATTTTCATTCCTTCAATGACCAAAAACGCTGCTTTGTAATTACCAGATTCTGTATTATTCCAATCAAGGTCAAATCCATATTTGTCCACAAATCCCCAATACATATCCCAAAGCATACATGTCCATACTTCTCCAAGAGGGTGTGGTGCTGTCGTGCCTTTGATATCATCATATGTTTGCGGATTAATAGACATATCGGTAGAGTATGGATATCTTCTGATACCACTACCTGTCGGTTGTTGTGCAGCAGCAAATGTTCCTATACCTCGAGCATCAGATCCTTTATCTCCTTCTTCGTGTGTAGTGATCAGTGAAAAATAATCGCTCCATCCTTCACCCATTTGTTCGTCATTATTAAGACATGCAGAATTAATTCTACCACCCGTAAGTCTTGTAGAAATACCATGACCAAATTCGTGCGCAATAATACCATTATCTAGCGCGCCATCAAGATATTCTGCACCTACACGCTCTCTTTCTTGGAATGTCATTTGTACTGTCTCTCCATTTGATAAAGCGAATCTGATTTTATCACAATCTGATTTCTTTAGAAAAACAGATGGTATTGTTACTGAAGCTCCCACTACACCCGCTGCCATTCCTAATATCTCTTCTCCATTACCTCCATTTACACCTGATATGTTACATACCAAAGCCGCTATTGCGCCTGCATTCTGTGCGTTTAATACTTTTCTTCCAAACTCACAAACACCTCTATCTATAAGTGCAATTTTACCTGCTATTTCAGATGCATTTGTATAGGCATTACATCCTAAGGTAGGGTTGGTTGTAGCATCTTTTACGATTGCTACATTGCCAATGATTGCAGTTTCGGTGGCATTTGGAATAACTAAACCAAACGATGCTGCACCGTATTCAGATATAAATCCTTCTATAGATTGTGGAGAGTCTATTGAAACTGCGCCACCTGAGTTCTCCCAAAAGAACATCTGCATTCTACCGTTAAATCCATCTGTTGGTGTAGAAAAATTGGCATTATTTACTTTTGGAGGATCTGTTTGTCCTGCCTCATGCAGTTCAATACCGTCAAAAGCTTGTGCAAGAACATAATCTTGTCCATCTCCTGATCCAGAATAATTTCTTTGTTGAAAATTACCAAATTGTTCTGTAAAGCCTAGAGATGCTGAGATGTCATGCATCATATTGACCATATAAAATAAGTTAGTCACCGCTGCATCAGCAAACTCTCTAGAGTCCTGATTTAGATCTATTGGAAAATCAAAATTTAATGCTGCTCCACCTTCTGTAGGCGTACCATCTGCATCATCATCATCGTCTTTATCTTGATATGCATATACATTGTTTCCTCTTGTGATCGTAAATTCAGCACCATCCGCGCCATCGGTATCATGCCATCCAAAAGGAGAAAACTCCAAATATTGGTCATCTGACACTAAACTTCTTTGTCCATGATTCGGACTTTCAACTGGTAAAGCATACACATTATATGTTGCCGCTGCTCTATTTGCCAATACTTGAGAAACTCTTTGTGTCTTTTTATTGATCTTTCTAAATGTGTTAATAGCGCACTTGTCATGTTTTGCAAATGCGTCTTTATGATGTTGGCAATAAGTTGTAAAGTTAGCTTTAGAGACAAAACTTCCTTTTGTTGCGTCAATGTTGATATCCCAATAATCAGCGCTAGACTTCATATCAAGGTTTAAATTCCAAACTAGAACTAATTTGTTATCTACCATGTCATACTTAAGTTCTGCGGGAATGGACGATTTTGTCAGTTCTGGCATTTCGAAGGTAAGTTTACCATTATCACTTCTTGATTTTAGGATTGGGTTACCTTTGACGCTGACTCCTAGATGATTTGCTGACTGGAGTATTGCATTTTCTGCGGTAATTGTTGGTGCCTTTTTATTTACTTTTGACGCTGCATCAGCAACAAAATTATGCATGTCTGACACTACGTTTCCTTCTTTATTTATCACCAATGTCATCATGGCGTTTCTTATAGGAATATTGTTATGTGTCTGATTTAGATAGACATAGGTGAGACCGGATTTGGAAGTTGCTTCTGAGCTAATCTGAAGATTTACATAATCAGAAGTTGTCAAGTTCCATTTCTCAGCATTTTGCTCGACGTGCCTAAGTGCGATATCTAATCTTGTTTGACTTTGACCGAAAATCAAAGGAGATTGGATAAGCAACAGTAATACTAAAATGTAAAATTTGCGCTGCATGTGGTGAAAATTTAGTTAATAATAGATTGTTTGAAAATAAATTTAAAAGGTGTTTATTTAAATAGGATTAAATGAACGAGTCATAAAAGTATAAAAACATTGTTTCTTTGTCTATCTTTTTTTATAATTAAGTTTCCTATACGACAAAATTATTATTTTATTCCCATCTTTGTGACCAAATAAAACCATTTTTCTATGTCTGACACGATATATGGACGCAATGCGGTGACCGAAGCTTTTGACGCAGGATTAGATATTGAGAAGGTATTTGTCTTGAGTAGTATTCATGGAGATTTTGAGATACAAATTCGAAGTTTATGTAAAGATGCCAATGTGCCTCTTGCCAAAGTACCTGAAGTCAAGCTAAACGAACTCAGCAAATTTAAAGTACATCAAGGCGTTGTAGCTTTAATATCACCCATAAAATATCATAATTTTAAAGATGTTATCGCGTCAGCTTTAAAAGCTGAAAAATCCCCCTTGGTTTTAGTAATTGATGGTGTCACAGATGTCAGAAATATTGGTGCCATAGCAAGGTCTGCTTATTTTTTTGGTGCAGATGCTATCATTATTGCTGGAAATTTTGCCGGAAGAATTAGTGAAGATACCGTTAAAACTTCTGCAGGCGCCATACTGAGAATTCCTGTTTGTCGAGTTAACAGCTTACTTACATTGGTAAGCGATCTCCAAAGTCTAGGTCTGAAAGTTGTTGCAACCAGCCTTAAAGATGCTATTGAACCAGAACAATCAGACATGAAAGAGCCATTAGCCATCATTCTAGGTGCAGAAGACAAAGGATTGCATTACAAGGTATTGGAAATCGTAGATGAAGTCATAAAAATACCCGCTGTAACGGATTTTGACTCTTTAAATGTCTCTGTTGCGGCAGGAATCTTTTTATACGAAAGCGCAAAACAACGCAGAAACTAAGCTTTGAAAACATTCTTTCGTTATTTTTCGTTAACTCACAAGTTTTAACAATTGACCTTTTGTTGTTATAAAATACTAGTATGAATTTATTTAAAAAATATTTATTTGTAATGTTTGCAAGTGCGTTGCTGACCGTTTCAGTAACATCTTGTAAAACAACCAAATCAACCGATCTCCAATACAAGCCACTCGAAAATGCTCTTTTATGGGAAATAAAAGGTCCTGGTATTTCTAAACCGTCTTATTTGTATGGTACAATCCACATTATTGATACTAAGGACTATTTTCTACCTAAAGGAACAATGGCAGCAATAGATGCGTCAGACAAAGTTATTTTCGAAATTAACATGGCTGAGATGTCAGATATGTCAGCTATGATGGGTATGATGAATAAAGTCATGATGAAAGATGGCAAAACACTCAAAGACCTTATCACAGAAGATGAATATGAACTTGTCGGTAACCATTTCAAAAAAATAGGACTTCCTCTTTTTATGTTAGAAAGGATGAAACCAATGTTTTTGACAGTATTTGCATACGGAGATCTAGATCCATCAGGATTGAAAAATGGAAACACTAAGTCTTACGAAATGGAATTTATGGACATGGCAAAAAACGCTGGTAAGACTGTGGGTGGACTAGAAACAATGGATTACCAACTAAATCTCTTCGATGAAGTACCTTATGAAGCACAAGCAAAAATGTTGGTCGATGCTATCAAATCTGCTGATTCTGGCAATGATGAGTTTCAGAAAATGACAGATATGTACACTTCTCAAAACATAAATGCCATGGTAAACTCTATCTCAGAAGAAGGAAGTGACATTGCAGGTTACGAAGATAAATTGCTCAACCAACGAAATAAAAATTGGATACCTTTAATTATTGAAGGTGCTAAAAAGGAACCTACATTTTTTGCAGTAGGTGCTGGACACTTAGGCGGACCAATTGGTGTCATCCACCTTCTTCGTAAAGCAGGAATGAAAGTGACGCCTGTCAAATAGATGGATAAAATGCATCTTTATAGTGCGTAATTTCTGGCTTCAACAGTTTATCAAAAACAATTGAAATAATATCAAATCGTATTTCCCAATCATGATTTACCTTAATCATGTATTGAGAAGCGGCATCTATAATTAAATTTTCTTTATAAGCCGATATACTTTCTTCTGGCGAACCATAAAATGTGTATGATTTTGCTTTTACTTCTACAAAAATCAAGACTTCCTTTTCCTTGGCAATAATATCTATCTCTGCCTTGGAAAATCGCCAATTTCGCTCTAAGATTTTATAACCAAGATTTTCTAAGAAAACACAGGCTGCATCTTCTCCTAGTTTTCCTAATTTCTGTTGTTTAGACATAATTGTATGCTCGTTTATGCAATAGTAAAAATAAGTTTTTATTGAGAATTATACCCAAATTGTAGTTGCCAAAATGATATCCTTTTCTGTTTCTCTGTTTTTTATTGCGTGGATTATTTCGTTTTCTGATATCAATTCACTTCTGACAACCAAGTTCTGACCAATAGTTGCTTCTGATTTAAACTGTATGGTAAATGATGATAAAATTCGATTTTGTAATGTCTCCTCGCCTAGCGACTCGAATATCATCTTGATGAGTTGTACATTATTGACATGACCATTCCAGTCTAAATGTAGATAATTTACGGTCACATTATAGGATAATTCACCATCTTTAGGAATCTTTAATTTTTGTGACGGTTTAGGTAAATAATGGTCTGTCTGAAACACTAAAGACCCAAATTCAGCAGGGATTTTCACCATTTTACGTTCTACCGTATCCATAAGTGTCCACATACTAGAAGCATTTGCACAGATATTTCCCTTTTCGTCATAAACATAATAATCTCTGTATGTAAAGTAACCATCCAATCCCGAAGGATAAGTATGAATTTCTACCTGCTCCCCAAGTAAAGGAAATCTAAAAAACTGAATATTTTTCTTTAACAAAACCCAAGAAACGTTTTGTGACTCAAGGTCCCAAACAGATACTTTCATACCAAGCGTGTGCTGCATGGAAGACTCTTGCATGAGTTGAATAAGATGATGAGGGTGTATTTCTTTACGTAGATTGATCTCAGATGTCCTTACACGAAAAGTCTCTTTATGGATGTAAGACATACTTTTTGTTTTAAATTATAAACACTATCAATTAAGATAACTTTTTCTGAATAATATGCCTTTGTAAGCGTCATAGCCTGGTGTGATACCTGCTTGCATAAGTGTAGCTTTCATGTCATTGTCTTTGAGATCGATGATAAAAACCTTACAACCAATGGCTTTCTCTAGTTCTGGATGGCTATTTTTCCAACAGTGTGCAATCTCAGCAGCTGTTGCATTATAACTTTTATCCCATTTGCGTCCGAGCGTCACTTCTATATGAATTACACAGTTTTCATACTTGATAAGCTTGGACGACAAGCCTAAACTAACCCTATAATAAAGGTCGGTTTCTACAAAATGTCTCCTATTTAATTTTTGTATGTCCATATCTCATACATTACAGAAACTGTGCCATTTCGTAAACTTGTATGTGTCTTTAGGTATCATTTTTTTTTCCAATTATTAAATAAAATGTTGTTCTCGAAAACTTAATTTTGTACTCATATGATTTCTAATGGATTATATTATCAAAATAAATTGTATTTTAAAAAAGGAATCCACCCAATTAACCTAAAAATAGTCATGATTTTCTTAATTTTGCGCTCCTTTTAAGAAAAAGTAAAAATTAATATGAGTCATATACCCGAATTACAAAAGCGAAAAACATTTGGTATCGTATCTCACCCAGATGCTGGTAAGACTACCTTGACAGAAAAACTGCTCTTATTCGGTGGTGCCATACAAGAAGCAGGAGCCGTCAAGTCTAATAAAATAAAAAAACATGCTACCTCAGATTTCATGGAGATCGAAAAACAAAGGGGTATCTCCGTAGCAACATCTGTAATGGCATTTGAATATCGTGACAAACAAATAAATATCCTAGATACACCTGGTCACAAAGATTTTGCTGAAGATACTTACCGTACACTTACCGCTGTAGATAGTGTCATCGTAGTGATAGATGTTGCCAAAGGTGTGGAAGAGCAAACAGAAAAACTTGTCAAAGTATGCAGAATGCGGAATACACCGATCATTGTCTTTATAAATAAGATGGATCGTGAAGGTAAAGACGCTTTTGATTTATTAGATGAAGTAGAAACTAAACTTGGACTTCATGTGACACCATTAAGTTGGCCTGTGGGAATGGGTCAGAGATTCAAAGGTGTGTACAGTTTGTATGAAAAAAATCTAATCTTGTTTGGTGCTCACGGTGTCCAAGAAGAAGGCGATGCGATCAAAATCACAGACCTTAATGACGATTTGCTAGAAAACAAAGTCGGTAAAATGTCTGCAAATGAACTACGAGACGAAATACACACTATTGTTTCTGTCTATCCTGAATTCAAACGTGAAGATTATTTGAATGGAGATATTTGTCCAGTATTTTTCGGTAGTGCTGTCAATAACTTTGGTGTACGTGAACTATTAGACTGTTTTGTAGATATTGCCCCTAATCCACTTCCACGTGAAACAGAAGAAAGAGAAGTGTTTCCAGAAGAAAAAAAGTTTTCAGGATTTATCTTTAAAATCCATGCCAATATGGACCCAAAACATAGAGATAGGATTGCTTTCTTGCGTATATGTTCGGGTACTTTTGAGCGAAATACTAATTATTTCCATGTTCGTCAAGGGAAAAATATGAAATTTCCAAACCCAACCGCATTTATGGCATCCAAAAAATCTGTCATCGATGAAGCTTTTCCAGGAGATATCGTGGGTCTTTATGATTCTGGAAATTTTAAGATTGGTGACTCGCTTACCGAAGGAGAAGTTTTGCATTTCAAAGGGATACCTAGCTTCTCACCAGAGCAGTTCCGTTTTGTAAATAACACTGATCCAATGAAAACAAAGCAGCTAAACAAAGGTCTAGACCAACTTATGGATGAAGGTGTAGCCCAATTATTTACCAAGGAAGACAACGGACGTAAGATCATAGGTACAGTAGGTGCACTCCAGTTTGATGTAATCCAATATCGTCTAAAACATGAATATGGTGCATCTTGCGATTACGAACCTGTCAATCTACACAAAGCTTGTTGGGTTAGTTGTAAAGACCCTGTTGCATTAAAAGAATTTATCTCCAGACGGAAAAAAGACCTTGCTAAAGATACAGACGGAAAACTCGTATTCTTGGCAGAATCTGCTTGGACGCTAAAGATGGCACAAGAGAATCATCCCGAAGTCCAGTTTCATTTTACTAGTGAGTTTTGACAAGAAGGTATGCGAAGGTTTAATTTTTGCCCTATTGTTTTAAACGATTGAGTTAAGGGTATTTACAATTAAAATGTATCAATATTGGAGTCTACTCCGTAAAGTATTGTTAGAAAAATATGAACTAATTTATTTCTAATAATTTGATAATCAACATTTTACCTTCAGGATGCAGGGTAAAAAAAGGTTGATTATCATATGTTAAGTGTTTTCGGATTAGAATCATACTTTATTAATTTAATCAAATAAACTGCCATACACTAATAGACTTGTGTGCATGTGGCATTTCAATCAGATTAGCTTAAATTGGTTTATCATTTTTCACAATAAATAAAATTGGTGATTAATATTCATACCTTTGCGTCTTTAAAATTAATACCTTATGAGTCTTTTATCGACAGAACTAACTGCTAGATGTGGTTCGAAATGTGAAATTTGTGGTGCAGGTGGTAAGTTGTTTCCGTTTGTTGTAGCCCCTAAAACTGGTAATCATGTAGATGAACAAGTAGCTATTTGCAATACTTGTCACGATCAATTAGAAAATCCAGAAAGAATAGATGTTACACATTGGAGATGCATCAATGATTGTATGTGGAGCGCTGTTCCAGCTGTTCAAGTGATCTCTTACAGAATGCTTCAATCACTTAGCGATCAGGAGTGGGCACAAGATCTTTTAGGTATGATATACCTAGATGATGAGACGCTAGAATGGGCAGAAGGAAGTGGCGGTGATGTTTCAGTACATAAAGACAGCAATGGCCAAGTGCTCAAAGCAGGAGATAATGTTGTACTTATAAAAGACTTAGATGTAAAAGGTGCAAATTTTATAGCCAAACGAGGTACTGCGGTAAGACGTATCACGCTTGTAACTGATAATCCTGAACAAATAGAAGGCAGGGTAAATGACCAGCACATTGTCATCCTCACAAAATTTGTTAAAAAGTCCGTTTAATCTTTGGCTGACATTTTAAGGTCTAGTCCTGAATTTTAGCCTCGCACACCGATCCATTTAAACTCGTATTCGCTTACAGGGTTGACCATTCTTTCTGATATTCTGAGCAATCTGTCTGGCAATTTTACTAGATAGTCTCTAGATTTTTCACCGGCTTCGTTTAAGTCTCGGAGATGCTCAAGCTCCCACTCTGTGACCAGATCTTTCAGGATATTTGCATAATCTATAGCTGTATACACTCCTATACGCTGTGCAGCATCTGTAAAATGTCCCCAAAGTCCACCTACATCCATACCTGTCTCCCTTAGGAAATGTGCAGGCATGACGATTTTTTTGCGCATCATGTCTTCAAAAGCAATGAGCACTTCATTGACATCGTATTCAAATATTTTTTTTATAAAAGCCGAATAAGCTTTTGCATGCCTCATTTCATCAGCAGCAATCACGCCATTTATCTTGCTCAGCAGGCTGTCTCCTTGTTGCTTTGCCATTGTTGCCACCCGACGATGTGAAATATTGGTAGCCAATTCTTGAAAACTTGTATATATGAAGTTTCTGTAAGGGTCTTGACCCGTTTCTATATTAAATCCATCAGCTATCAGGAATTGTGTAGAACGCTCGAATTCTTGCATATTTATTCTGCCAGAGAGATATAAGTATTTATTTAACAAATCTCCATGCCTATTCTCTTCAGCAGTCCATCCTCTAACCCAAGTTTTCCAAGGATTCGTTTCCGGTGCCTCATGGATACCTTCAAGTCTACTCAGCCACGTTTCATAAGTTGGTAGCGCTTCTTCTGTTATAGTGTCACCCACAAGTACTGTAAGCAAGTCATAAGACAACCCTTGTGCAGCTCCTTGCAATTCTTTGACTTGGTCAAAAAACTCTTCTTGTGTACTAGCATCCGGCAAAAAATCACTTGGTTGCCAGTTTGTCTCTATGGGTTTTAAAAATTTCTCGACGGACTCTGCTACAAAGTCTGTCATTGCTCTCATCACTTCAGAACGCGAGCCAAATGGTATGTCTATCAATAGGATAATTTATAATGAGTAACGAAGTTAACCCTTTTTTTTATTGGGCGTACACGATTTGCTTTTATTTTAAAATTAATTTCCCAAAAAACGCAATTCAGTAAATAGGAAGACAAAATTAGAGCGGATTTTTTGTATTGGGATTCAAAAGCCCTTAACGCTTTGGCGTCACACAGTCCAATTTAAGAAAAAGATTTGGGACGATTAATATTACAAGAAGTCTATTGCTCGTAAAACCGATTGAAACAGTCTTTTCTTTGGTTCCATATTACAAAAACGTTAAAAAAAATATAAAACCCTTTCTCATGTGTTACTTTTGCTGCTATCTTTCAGTTTTGTCAATATCAAAACATTTTTAGGGTCTGATGAAAAAGTCAGATGTGCTTAAGATACGAAACTTCAAGGCGCTGATGTATATGAATACTTCAAGGCGAAGAAGGTGAAGTAGATTGAGTGCAGCTGACTTACAAAAATAAATTAAACTCGGTGTATTGGTTTGTAATCAATTTTTTTTGTGAATTTCAGCAGATCATATTTAAATACCATTAAAAACCAAAGTTATGAAAGCAGTATTTTACTCCCTCGTATTTATGGCCTTATTGGCATCCTGCAAGTCAGTCGAAAAAATGGTAGAAAAAGGAGAATATGACAAAGCATTCTCATACGCCATTTCGAAGCTCCAAGGGGAGAAAAACAAAAAGACAGAGTATGTCAAAGCGCTAGAAAAAGCATTTGATAAACTCAACACTGCTAATCTAAAAGAAATAGATAGACTCAACCCACAAACAAAACCAGCTAATTGGGTCACTGTTCATAACATTTATAAAAGTATATTATCTAGACAAGATAGACTAGACCCTTTACTTCCTTTAGTAAGTGAAGACGGATATCGTGCATCTTTTGATATGATAGACGTAACTGCAGAACTTAGAAATGCAGAAGAAAATACCATATTGTACCATTATAATAGAGCTCTAGACTTCATTGATAAATCTGAGAAAACAAAAGATAAATTATTTGCAAGAGATGCATATGATGAATTGAGCAAAATCGATCACTATCGCACGAGTTATAAAGACAAAGAAAGGCTCAAAGAAAAAGCCCTTAGTCTTGGACTAACCAAAATTTATTTTGACGTATCTAATGAGTTGAGGGATTTTCATGGCAACGATATAGAAAAAGATATGTGGAACCTTCCTGTATCTAAATTAGACAATCTTTGGAACGATTATAACATTGGCGGATTTGATGATGGAAAAGATGCAGATTTTATTGTCATCATCGAATTAGATAATATCAACTTTAGTCCAGAAAGAGAGAGTGTCAACAGTTATTCTGAAGAAAAAGAAATTTTGATCAGAAAAGAGATCGTTAAAGAAGTTCGGGATAGTGTAATCGTAGAAGTAGAAAAAGAAGTTTGGGAAAAGGTAAAAGCAAATATATCTGAAATATTGAGAGAAAAGAAATCAGAACTCCATGGCAAAATGAAAGTTTTTGATAACAATAATAAGGAGTATGTTTCTTCTGTCCCTATCAATGTGTATCATGACTTCAATGGATATGCTTGCAATTTTGTGGGCGATAAAAGAGCCTTAACTTCTGAGAGCAAAAACAAAATGGATGATCATATCGAATTGTTCCCTTCTGACTTTAGTATGGCCGAGGATTTATCTGCGGCATTTGGTTCGGCAGTCATGAGTCAAGTCAAAAAAGTGAGGTTCTAAATTTATACCTGAAATAGTAAAAGCAAAAAGCACCATCTTAGATTATATTAAGATGGTGCTTTTTCTTTATTTATAATAGCTTCTTGGTATGCTGAAAAGTTTTTAGAAGTTTAAAACGGTCAACGTTATTCAGGCATCGACACGATTCCACCTTAGACCTTAAACAATTCTACATTAAACACGTCTTTCACCTAAATTTTTTGGCATGAAAATTGAATTATTATTATATTGAATCTAACTTGGGTTACGTCCATAATAATCTTAGAAAAAAAAATTACCCTTTTATAAAATCCTTCTTCGATCACCAAAATTTTCAATCTTTTGAATGAAAGTCCATTACACATATAAAGAATTTTTATAACTATTGACACATTACAAAAACCTTATATTAGTTAAAAAAAAATACCAAAATTACCCCAAGTTAAATTACCTCACAGGCTATTTGTCATCATACCTTTGCACCATTCCCACTCAATAGAGTAAATCTTATTTAAATCTGACCTAAGCCCGAAAGACGCGGGCACGAACTCATTTTTTTAATAACCAAAACTTTTTACCCATGGTAAAACAAGATTTACTTACCCAAAGTAAGGGGATTCCGGTATTGCGTTCTGCACTGTTGAGTCTCCTGTTAATTTTCGTTTTTTCTAGTCAAAGCTTAGGCCAAAATCAGATTGCTTGTAACGATTTAGTACAAGTATCTTTAGATGATGAATGCGAAGCTATTATTAGACCTGATATGGTGATGGAAGGCGGACCTGGTGGTGCCAACCAAACACACCAAGTCAGAGTAAGTGGCATCACGCCGACAACACCTTACACGCACCCGGTCGTAACAAATCCGGGATTGTACACCGTTACTATTACCAATCCTTCTGGCAATTCTTGCTGGGGGCAGATCAGAGTAGAAGACAAATTACCACCTCAAGTAGAATGTCTTTGTCCAGTAGGAAATACCGATACTGCTTGTGCACTCAGATGTACTGACGAAGCTGCATTTCTAGCAAACACTTTAGTGTATCCTAGACCTGTAGTTAATGAAAACTGTTCTTCTTACACCACTGCTATTTCTGACGAAGTAATTCCTACAGGAAACTGTGGTGCTAAAATTATCAGAAGAACTTGGGTCTTTACTGATATTTATGGAAACAAATCTATTCCATGTGTATCAGAATACAGATTTGATCCAGTTACTATTGGATCAGTTACAGATCCTTACAACAATGTTCAGTTGACATGCGGATCAGATGTTAGCATGGCAGGCATTTTTGCTTTCTACAAAGCTAAATTATACACAGAGTACAGAGCTGCTTACATCCTTTTGATCCCTGGTACATATGCAAATGTAGCTGCTGCTGAAGCTGCTGCAAATAGAGACGCAACAGCTGAAGCAACAAGATATGCTTGGCCTACAGTGAATGGTGTTCCATTGACAGGACACGTATGTAATATCCTTGCTGCTAAGTCTGACACTGAACTTAACGCTTGTGGACCTACTTGTACTAATAGCAAAAAAATCATCCGTGTATGGACTATTTTAGATTGGTGTACTGGTGCTACCAGAACAACTACGCAAGTAATTAAAGCAACGGATGATGAAGCACCTACAGTCGTGGCAAAAGACATTACTGTAAGTGTAGACCCTTGGACTTGTTCTGCAAACTTCTTGCTTCCTGTACCTGAAATTTTACATGATAACTGTTCTAGTACAGTAACTTATACAGTATCAGGTCCAATTGGTGTAAATGTCGTGTATGATATACCTAGTGGAAGATACTTAGCAACAGGTACACCAAAAGGCGTAAATACATTTACTTACCAAGCAAAAGACTGTTGTGAAAACATTGGCACAGACCAAATCACCGTAACAGTTTTAGATCTAACAGCACCTATAGCAGTTGCTAAACAACACATCATTATCTCTCTTACGACTGGTAGTGAAGCTGATGGTATTGCAAAACTATTTGCAAACTCTGTAGATAATGGTTCTTATGATAGTTGTACTCCTGTACACTTAGAATTGAGAAGAGAAGACGATCCTGCAAGAGATGAAGATGGTTGTGGATACACAGGTAATTTCACGTACAATGCAGATGGTCATCCTAATGATGGATCGACCAATCCTAATAGTCCAAATTACGATACAGATAATGGTGCTTATGTGAAATTCTGTTGTGCAGATATCACAAACAGAGAAGGCGCTGTTCCATTCGGTATCGTGAAAGTATGGATGAGAGTATGGGATGATGGTAATATGTCAGGTTTATACGGTGACGTAGTCAATGGACAATCTGATAATTACAATGAGACTTGGGTAGAAGTGAGAGTAGAAGATAAACTTGCTCCTCAGATCGTATGTCCTGCAAATGTTACCATCGATTGTGATGACGACGAGAATAATCTTGATGTGACTGGAAGAGCAACAGCATTTTCTAACTGTCTTGATCTTGAAACAGAATATACTGACCAACAATTTTTAAGTGGCTGTAACATCGGTTATATCCTACGAACTTGGAGAATAAAAAGCAGACCAAACATCATTTGCGTTCAAAGAATAGACCTTAGAAATCCATTCCCAGCATTCGCAGGTAGCATTATCTGGCCACCAGATCTTACGACTGATTGTACGACTGATGCAGCTGATAGAAAACCAACTTGGACATCTGGACCATGCGATCAGATTGGTGTTAGTCTTAAAAGCGATACTTTCTACTTCGAAGGTAATGCTTGTATGAAAATCTTAAACAGATGGACAGTAATCAACTGGTGTACTTATGACCCGAATGCTTCTGTTCCTGTAGGATATTACACACATACTCAAACGATAAAAGTTATCGACGAAGTAAGACCAGTATTGGGATCATGTGCAGACTTAATGTTTGAAATCAATGACCACAATGATGATGATAATGACGGTAACAGATGCGAGAGAAGAAGTCTAGTACTTACACAGACAGCTACTGACCAAGGTCAATGTGCTTCAGACTGGCTGAAATGGATAGTATTTGTTGACCTTTGGGGAGATGGTACCAATGATTATGAGTACTCAAGTTTCTTACCAGCTACAGATGCTTCATTCAATGATACAAATGGTAATGGAATTCCTGATAGATACGTTTCTCCTACAGGACAAGGTGGTGAAGTAAAAATAACATTACCAGAAGATATCGTAGGTAGTATGTCAAACCATAAAATTACTTGGAAAGTATTGGATGGTTGTGGTAATGTGACCAACTGTACACAAAACTTTATGGTAGTAGATAAGAAAAAACCAACACCATACTGTTTGAACATTAGTTCTGCCCTTATGAGTAATGGTCAAGTAGAACTTTGGGCTGTAGACTTTAACTTAGGTTCATTTGATAACTGTACATCAAAAGCAAACTTATTGTACACATTCAATGAAGAGAATCCAGTTCTTACAAAATTAAACCAGATCCACTATTTCAAAGGCGCAGGTCTTAATGCTACCGAAGCAGAATACAATGCAGGAAATGCTCAAAAATGGTTGCCTGCAACTAAGAGCTCAGGTAAAATATTCAATTGTGACGACGCTCCTTCAGTTGATGTTAAAATGACCGTTTGGGATGAGAAACTTAATTATGATTTCTGTGTAGTAACACTAAATCTTGCTGACAATCAAGGCGCTTGTGGTAATGCTCAAACGACAACTGTATCTGGAAATATCATCTCTCAGACTGGTCAAAAAATAGTTGGTGCTGAAGTTACTTTGAGTAACGGTATCGTAGAAATGACCAAAACAGCAAATACGATCACAACAGGTAATTATTCATTCAACAATGCAGTGATGTACTATAACTACGAGATTGCAGGTAAGAAAAATGATGATTACTTGAATGGTGTGAGTACTTTGGATTTAGTTTTGATTCAAAGACACATACTAAACCAAGCGAAACTTCAAGGACCTTACAACATCATTGCTGCTGACATCAACAAAGATGAGAAAGTAACAGCTGCCGATCTTATAGAATTGAGAAAATTAATTCTCGGTATCTACACAACATTACCTAGTAACAATAGCTGGAGATTTATCAACAGTGGACAGACATTCACAGATGCAAATTACCCTTGGCCTTTACAAGAAAAGAGATTTATCACAAATCTTGACAACTCAATGATCAACCAAAACTTTGTAGGTGTGAAAGTGGGTGATGTAAATGGTTCTGCAACTGGTAATGCTAAAGATGCATCTACAGAATCAAGAAGTGCAGTACAGTTACTAGCTGAAGACAAAGCAGTAGTTGCTAATGAGATTTACACAGCAGTATTTAATGCTGAGATCGACAATGTATATGGTTTACAATTCACACTTACACTTAACAATGCCGATCTTGTAGACGTGTATGTAGGTGACCAAAAACTTGCTGATAGCAACATCGCTAAACTTGCTGACAATAAATACACTGTAAGCTGGAATGATATCAAAGCAGTAAATGGTAATGATATCCTTTCTATCAGTGTAGCATCAAAAACAAATGCAAACTTGTCTGACATCATAGAAATGAATTCAACATTGACAAACGCTGAAGTTTATTCTGGTGATGACTTAAATACCAACAAATTGTCCCTAAGATTTGCAGGTAAAGAGACTAGTTCTGAATTTGCTTTATACCAAAACGAACCTAACCCGTTCAATGACAAAACAATCATCACATTTAACCTTCCTGAGTCTGGCAATGCTACCCTAAAAGTATTTGACGTGACTGGTAAAGTGATATACACAAATAAAGGATCTTTCGGTAAAGGTATCAATACCTTCACGCTGACTAAAAATGATATTCCTAACCAAGGAGTTATGATTTACCAGCTTGAAAGTGGAGCGTACACTGCAACCAAAAAGATGATCGGCCTCGAGTAACAACAATTTGCTTAAATTAATTCCTGAAGGGGATGCATTTGTCTGATGCATCCCCTTTTTCATTTTTTATTTATACCTTTGTTCTCAATCATCAAAACCTATCAATAATGGAGGATAAACGTCTATTTCTTCTCGACGGTCACGCACTTGTATATCGTGCACATTTTGCATTCATCACGAGACCACTTATAAACTCTAAAGGACTCAATACATCTGCCATCACTGGTTTTGTGCGTACACTATGGGACTTAATGACAAATCAAAAACCTACACACATTGCTGTAGCATTCGATCCTAAAGGTGGTACATTCAGACATGAATATTATCCTCAATATAAGGCAAATAGAGATGCACAGCCTGAAGATATTACCATTGCTATGCAATACATACCTAGCATCATAGAAGGTTTTAACATACCCGTTGTCATGGTCCAAAACTATGAAGCAGATGATGTTATAGGTACACTAGCCAAACAAGCAGAAAAAGAAGGATACACGGTATATATGGTGACACCAGACAAGGACTACGCACAGCTTGTTTCTCCCAATATATATATGTATAAGCCTGGTAGACAAGGTAATGAAGTGGAAATTTTAGGTGAAAAAGAAATCCTTGCCAATTGGGATATCGAACGTGTTGATCAAGTAATAGATGTGCTTGGATTACAAGGTGATAGTGTAGACAATATCCCAGGTGTACCAGGAATCGGTCCAAAAACGGCTGTAACTTTACTAAAAGAGTTTGGTTCTGTAGAAAACATCATTGCCAATGCGGACAAACTCAAAGGTAAACAAAAAGAAAACGTTATAAACTTTGCTGAGCAAGCACTTATGTCCAAACGTCTCGCTACAATAGACATCAATTCTCCTATTCAGTTTGATGCTACTAGGTACAACCTAGATCCAATGAACAAGGAAAAACTCAAAGAAATTTTCCTTGAACTCGAATTCCGTACCCTAGCACAACAGATCCTCGGAAATGACGCCATCTCTACACCTCAAAATCAAGCAGGTGTGCAGCAGTCTTTATTCGGAAATGATTTTGCTTCAAGCAACACTTCTGCTCCAGAAGAACCAAAAACAGAATATCAAATTGCCAAAAGAAACATTGACAATACACCACATAATTATCTTTTGGTCAATACAGAAGATGACATAAAAGATTTAGTAAAAGTGCTCGAACAACAATCTACATTTAGTTTTGATACAGAAACTACGGGAATCGACCCACATCAAGCTGAAATCGTAGGCATGTCCTTCTCATATAAAGCAGGGGAAGCATACTACGTGCCTGTATCTGCTGATATGAACGAAGCAAAAAAAACAGTCCGTTATTTTAAAGAAGTACTCGAAAATACAGCCATCACAAAGATAGGTCAGAATATAAAGTATGATATGTCTATAATGAAATGGTATGATGTGGAAGTAGCGGGAAATCTTTATGACACCATGATCACGCATTACTTATGCGAGCCAGATCTTAGGCATAAGTTGGATTATCTTACTGAATCTTACCTTGATTATAAAATGGTTCCAATAGAAGACCTAATCGGAAAAGGCGGTAAAAACCAACTAAGTATGAGAGATGTGTCTTTAGAAAAAGTAAAGGAATATGCAGGCGAAGATGCTGACCTAACTTTACAACTAGCACCTGTCATGAAAAAACTAATGGCAGAAAACGAACTCGATCCACTTTACATGGATATCGAAGAACCGTTAATCAGAGTTTTGTGTGACCTAGAGTACGAAGGTATCAGAATAGATGCATCTTTCTTGAATGATTATTCCAAAGAGTTAGAAAAAATAATAACCAATAAAGAACAAGAGATTTACAAAAATGCTGGCGTGCATTTTAATATTGCATCACCAAAACAAGTCGGAGAAGTGCTTTTTGATAGATTAAAAGTACCCTATCGATGGAAAAAAACTTCTACGGGTCAATATTCGACAGACTTTGACAAACTCACTGAACTTGCAGGTGAGCACATTGTAATAGACACCATCCTGGAACACAGAAAATTTTCTAAACTTAAGTCGACCTATGTAGACGCATTACCTACTATGGTTAATCCACGTACAGGAAGAGTCCATAGCAATTTTAACCAAGCAAGAGCAGCAACAGGTAGATTGAGTTCTGAAAATCCCAACCTACAAAACATCCCCATCAAAGATGAAGCCGGAAGAGAAATCCGAAAAGCTTTTGTCCCACGAGATGAGGATCACGTATTGATGGCTGCCGATTACTCACAAATAGAATTGAGGATCATCGCAGAGATAAGTAATGATACGTCAATGTTAGAAGCTTTTGTGGCAGGCAATGATTTCCACAGAGCTACGGCTGCAAAGGTGTATGGCGTACCTTATGACGAAGTCACATCTGAACAAAGGAGAAATGCCAAAACCGTAAACTTTTCTATCACTTATGGAGCAGGGGCAACTAATCTTTCAAGACAATTAGCCATCTCAAGAAAAGATGCAACAGATCTGATCCAAAACTATTTTAGAGAGTTTTCAGGTCTCAAAAACTATATGGACCAAACAGTTAGTTTTGCAAGAGAAAATGGATACGTAAAAACCTTACTTGGTAGACGTAGAAACCTACGAGACATAAACTCTCGAAACTCATTAACATCAAGCAATGCAGAAAGAGTAGCGATCAATACACCTATACAAGGTACCGCAGCGGATATGATCAAAATTGCAATGATCAATATCCACAAAGCGCTAAAGGAGCAAAACTTTAGATCTAAGATGATCCTTCAAGTACATGATGAGTTAGTTTTTGACGTATATAAACCAGAATTAGAAAAGTTAAAAGTTTTAGTCACAGACTTAATGAGAAATGCCATTCCAACTTTGAAAGTCCCGATTTTGGTAGAAATTGGCGTAGGAAATAATTGGCTAGAAGCGCATTAATATTATTGACAAAATAAACATAATAAAAAAAGATACCCCAATCGCTAAGGGTATCTTTTATCACAACAAGTTTAAATGCTAAAGTAGATAATATCTTCCTTGAAGTTAGTTTAACCCAAATAAGTCATTAGAAAATCAAGTTTGAAATTGATAGGGAAAAACGATATCATCATACTTTCCAAAAAGTCCATCCCACCACTTTCTATTTTTGATAGCAATTGCTAAGTTTAGGATTCTTTGATTTCCATTT
>JBGSOH010000292.1:0-4631 GCA_041739205.1 Saprospiraceae bacterium | reverse complement strand
AGGCAATGAAAATCATTTACGACATCTTCTTAAGGTATATAGCCAAAAGGATGAAAAATTTCATTTAGGAAGTAAAATTAGAGGACTTTTTACAAGAGAGATAAAAATCCATTTTATAGGAGTTTGGGCCACAGTTGTTGCAATTGGAAATCCATTTAGTTTTTATAATAGCTATCCATATTCGTCAAGATTGAGCATTGCCAAAACAGTTAGACATGCAGTTTCGATTGATGAACAAAGAAAACATTATAGATTAACTCACCTTCAAAATAGAAATAACGTAGATCATCATGAAGTTTATTTTGTAGGGGTACATTCAGATGTCGGTGGTTCATATCCTGAAAATGAAAGTGGTTTGTCACGCATATCTTTAAAATGGATGCTTGGAGAAGCATCACAATATGATCTGCTTTTGAATAAAATAAAAATATCTGAATTCTTTGCTTCGTATAATCATAATGAAGACATTAAACAAAAGCCACATAACTCTCTTACTTTAGGTTTTATCCTATTTGATTTTTTACCACGCATTAGATATAATAAAAGTTCAAGATTCGGTATTAAAATTGACTTTAAGCTATGGCCAAAAAGGCAAATAAGAGAGAATGCTAAAATTCACGAATCTGTTCTGGCTAAAATTCAAGATCAAACATCAGAACATAAATATGCTCCAAAAAATATTAAACTGGCAAATAATCAATATGCTTGGGTTAATAATATACCTATCATGTAAAAAGAATTCTAAATAAAGCAAAGAATATTAAAGATTCTAACTTATCATTAAAGAGAAAATTTGGTTATATTTCTAAAATTGATGTTGGGATCCAATAGCTACGATTATTAATTTTGCTTTTTATTCTCGTATAAGAACCGTTTTGTTCTAAAACTTCAGCAAATGTACCTTTATCTAATACTACTGCACCCCGTAATGAGATTAATGGTTCATTTAATAAAACTTTCGAAACACATACGGATAGAATTCCACAATCTACAACTTGTTGCCCATCATTTACAGATATTATACAAGATGTTCCATCAATACCTTCTAAAACGCATTGTGTTCCTTTAGGATAATTGATAGTGGAGGTATTCAAACAATATACTTGACCGATTTCCATATTAAAAGATTTATGTTAAAAAAAAATTACATGCCATATTTAGTGTAGATAGCTTTAAGTCTATCCACTTTTTCATTAGCCCTTAATTCTGATTTTAAAATATCATTTATAGATTGACTAATTAGATAATTTTGAATATCAATGTTCTTTTGTTCCATATATAACTTGACTTCCTTTTGAGCTACGTCTGTTTCAGAAGGAATTCCTGAAATTAGAGATTTCGAATCTTTTTGCCCTATTGTTGGCACTCCAGCTTGAAAAGCCATATATTTCAACGCTAAGTTAAGCATAATGCCAGTTGCCTTCATAGTTTCTCTTGTATCCACTCGAACTGCTTTAATAGTAAACACACCTATAGTATCCATTTTGACAGCCACATCAGCATTTCCTAAAAATGTTTTTACTTTTACTTCATTAATGATAGCATTTTTATTCTTACTTTTACCTTTATATTTATGCTTGCCATCTTTTTTTACCGTAATTCTTTCTTTTTTCCAAAAATCATCACTAAGTGCCACAACAATACTTGAAGCAGGATCAGGATATATTGTTGTTCCTGTGAATGATGCCCAATGCTGTACTTTTGAAACCTTTTGATAAAACTCTGAAGTGTATTTATCTTTTTCAAGTTTACTTTTGATTGATAAAGCGAATTTAGAGTAAAATTCTAGTTTCGTATTTATTGCATTAATGTTTTTAGAAATGTATTGTTCTATTCTATTTTTCCTGATTTCATTAAGTGATTTAATATTTAAAAACAGACTTTGTTTTTTTCTTTCGTCAGAAAGATTTTCATATATTCCGATACTATCTAAAGTGTTATTAATTAATAAATATTCTGGAGTTAAGATGTTAATATTACTGTAAAGATCTTTCATGGCAGTTTTTATCTCATCACTATTTTGTTTTGGTACAACATTTCTTGAAACTTCTAGTGCAATATCATCAACAAATTTTACAAGTTCTGATTTTATGGTAATCAGTTCCTGGCTTGAATTTAAAGCTTCATTTCTAAATTCTTTCATTTTTGATTGCAAATAGCCGTCAGTTTTTTCAAATTTAGCAATATCTAATGATTCAATTCTTAAATGCAGTTTAGAATAGCAACCACTAAGTGTAAAAAGAACAACAAAAATAAATATTATACATTTCATTTTAAATTCATTTTTATTTTAAACCAATTTAATGCATCTGTAGAATTATCGAAATTAGTACTTGTTTCACCTTGCTTAAGTGCTAGTAAATTCAAATATTTTAGTGCATTTTCTTCAAAATTTGTTGTATCGGTTGTGCTCAATATAGTTTCAATATAACTTTTGAAAATTTCATTCTGAGAATTCTTTTCATCAATTTCTTTATCTAATTCATTGTTTTTTTTAATTAAATCTTTGTTGGCAAGTCTTGCAATAGTCTCTAAGGTCATTTCGCTGCCAGCTATTTGACCTACAATATTAGAAACATCTTCTGATTTTGTAGAAAGTAGAATTAACAGTTTGGAATTTCCAGGAGTTGATAAAGTGCCCCCTGTGCTTAAATGCTGAAAACCACCTGTTTCAACTCCATCTTTTTTAGGTCGATATATTTCATCGAAATAAGCATCTACAGCACCTTCATCAAAGTACCCACTTAAATATCGTGAACTTGTCATAAAAGTACATTCATCAATTTTGAGTCTATAGTAATTTTCCCCTGATTTAAAATAGTGCAATTCTCTACCAGACTGACAGGCGGTAAATAATATAACTAGCAAAAGTAAATAAAGATGGGCTTTCATATTGATTATTTATTTAAATTATTTTCATTTTATGTTTTATGAGGGTTTGCTATCTGATGGTTTTTCAGCATTCTTCTTCGCAAAAATCACCTCAGTTACTTCCTTAATTTTATCAAATACGTCACTAGAACCAAATCCAATAAGAAAGCCTAATCCCAGCTGAAAAAAAATACTTGAATGTTGCTCGGTTTTGCCTACCTGTAATATTAAAATTCCTTCTTTAAATAGTGCAAAAATAATGACAGCAATAATTCCACTTTGAAAAGGACGGTATAGATACCAATAAAGCCAAACGTCGATATTGAATATCTTAGTTGGATCAATTTCTGGCCCATTATCAGGGTTATAAGCTTTAGCCAATCTAAGGTACACAGATCTTAATCCATAAATCCCTCCACCCAACATACCGGCAAAGAAAAAAGAACACAACAACATTTGTGGATATTTAGGGTCACAAGATTTTGCCCCAAATAACCATTGTTTGCTGCCATCCATTTTATTGGTCATAAGCCAAAGCACTGATATTATACTTAAACCAAAATTATAAATTACTGCTATACTTGTCAATATTTTTTGATTTAAATTATGCTTGTTCATGACTGATATTAAAGTTTCTAAATTGTTTTGATTGGTACTTATAAACATTAATGCAAATGAAAATTAAAAGTAACCCAATATTTCGAACAAAAATAAATAGATTAAAAAATCTGTACAATATAACTTTTGTTATATGCGGATGAAAGAATAGTGTTTGAAAAGGGATAATTTGTAGTCTTTTCGATTTTAAGCGTGATTATTTAATGCTCACCACAGAATTGTCCATTGTCAGGAAAGCACCAATGTGGAATTTTTATCTCCAATGTTTCTTTCAATATAATTTCTTCCTCATGCGTAATTGTGTTTGGGTCATACATCGCCTCCTGTTTGGCTTCCATAACGTGAAAATCACCAAATATGCGGGCACATTTATAGCACCCAAATGACACGTAAGACTTTTTTACGGTATTGCTAAATCTCTCTTTGATTTGTCCCATTTTTAAATTCAAGTCCTTTCTATTATCAATGAATTTTCTTGCAAGTTCAATGATTTCAGGTCTATATTCAATAATATTTGACTCCCACAGGGCTTCTTTTGGTTTGATCTTTGCGTTACATGACGAATAGAATGGTGTGTCGACATAAAATAAGTGGTTTAATTCACCACATTTCCAACACTCCATTTCGTAAAATTTAAGCCTAACCGTTTGTGTAGAATTCGTATTTGCGAAGGGTTTAAATTGAATATTATTTGAAATGAAATTTTCAAGAAATGTCCTTAAATCAATTTTTCTGCGATCACCAAGATTTACCAATAAGTTTGAATTTTCTTTGTCTTCTACATAAAATACAGGGAGATCAGGTCTCTCTGTATTTAATTTGGAGATTGGTTTTTCAAAGAGCCAACAACCTAGGATACCGTCTGTGACATATTTAGATTGTCTCTCCAAAGTTTTAGACAATGATTGGGGACTTAATTGTATTTCAAATGCAATTGGTCTTTCATTGTTTGGAATAAAAACATCTGCTCTCCAACCTTGTCCCCTGTACTCTTGATTTGCTTTAACCCAAATAAGTCATTAGAAAATCAAGTTTGAAATTGATAGGGAAAAACGATATCATCATACTTTCCAAAAAGTCCATCCCACCACTTTCTATTTTTGATAGCAATTGCTAAGTTTAGGATTCTTTGATTTCCATTT